>JACQNF010000013.1 GCA_016203215.1 Candidatus Woesearchaeota archaeon | reverse complement strand
TGTAAAGAATATTACATTTCTGAACAGAAAACTGATCGCCGTCAGTTTTCATGTTCCCGCACTTTCATGACATCTGTAGCGTGTTCCTATAAATAATATTCTCTCAAAATCAATATCTTTAAACACAACAACGAATGTTTTAAATATTTCAGAATATGTTCTCCTCTATCTATTTTCCATCTCAAAAGAGGTAACGATGCGAACATTTGATCTTATTGTCATCGGTGCCGGCTCAGGATTAGATGTGGCTGCCGGCGCAGCAGATGCAGGGCTGGCCGTCGCGATCGTGGAGGAAGGGCCTCTTGGCGGGACGTGTCTCAATCGCGGCTGCATTCCTTCTAAGATGATTCTTCATTCTGCAGATAGGGTGGAGTTGATTGAGGCGTCAGGGGATGTTGGTCTAACGGCGAAGTTGGGGCCGATAGATATTAAGAAAATAACGAATCGTGCGAATGTAATGGTTGATGGCGATGCGCGCAGTATTGAGCAGGGCGTCAATGCAACAAAGAATCAGACTCTCTTTAAGGGGAGGGGAAAGTTTGTTGCGCCATACACTCTCGAGGTTAATGGCGAGCAGATAAGAAGCAAGAAAATAGTGATTGCTGTCGGTGCGCGACCATCTGTTCCGCCTATTAAAGGCCTCGATCGGACACCTTTCCTTACGAGCACAGAGGCATTACGTCTTACAACGCTGCCCAAGAGCTTGGTAATCATCGGCGGGGGGTATATTGCTGCAGAGCTAGGCCACTTTTTTTCAGCGTTAGGGACACATGTCTCTATCATCCAAAGAAACAAAGTACTCATACCACGAGAGGATGGGGAGATTTCTGAATTGTTTACTCGTCTCTGGCAAGAAAAAGTGAACGTACACCTTGCTGCAGAAGTCACAGCTGTTTCGCGGTTTGGAAAAGAGATTCGTGTTCATTTTCTCAGTAATGGAATCAAGAAGATGATCACGGCAGAAAATATTCTACTTGCGACAGGTGTTACTCCTAACACCGACAGCCTTGGGTTAGAAAATACGGGAGTGGCGATTAATGAACGAGGCTTCATCGTCGTCAACAATGGTTTGGAAACAAAAGCTAAACACATTTGGGCGTTAGGTGATGTCATCGGCCGTTATCTCTTTAAGCATAGTGCAAACCTCGAGGCAGAATATGTTCTGGATGCTGTCCTCAAACGGAAAATGCTTTCTCTCCGGAGAGGAGTTAGGTATCACCCCATGCCTCATGCGATCTTTAGCTCGCCGCAGGTTGCCGGTGTAGGGTTGACCGAGGAAGAAGCACAAGAACAAAAGCGAAAATACGTCGTCGGGAAATATGAATACAAAAATACGGGGATGGGTGCTGCAATGGCCGAAAAAAATGGTTTTGTCAAGTTTATCGTTGACACAAAATCAGGAGAGATACTTGGTTGTCATATCCTCGGACCGGAAGCAGCGACATTGATCCATGAAGTGTGTGTAGCGATGAAAGCAAGTCCTCGGAAAGCGTTGCAGTTTATTCGCGAGACCGTACATGCACATCCTGCGTTATCAGAAGTAGTGCAGCGAGCGGCGTGGGCAGTGCCGTTATGATGTTGTGATTGCAGTAAATATCATCCAGACAAAATGAGTGTAAGGATATCTACAAAATGGTTATCAAAAAAGAAGGATATAAATGGGTGCTGTACACGCGTGATGGGACAAAAGTATTGGGGGCATTTCGGACGAAGAAAGATGCTCTTCATCGCGAACGGCAGATTATCTATTTTAAGAATTTAAAAAGAAGATAGTTTTGCCCACTAATTCTGGAAAACTTACTCTTTGGTCTTCGTCTCTCCCGTAGCTTCCCGTCGCTTTTTGAGATGTCTTGGTCGTGGTGCTGGTTTCTTGGATGTCGTCTGCCAGACCGCAAATCCGTGCTTGGAGAATACGTCCTTCACGTTAGCGGAACTTGCTTTCTCAGCGATTTCAAGGGTGGTATCCAGCGGCTCAAGGTGCTTGACGTTCACCTTTCGGCGTCGCACGTCACCATCGACCACGACAAAAGAAGAATCAATCTTCTCTACGACCACGCATCGACGTCCGGCATCGCGACCGGCAATTTTGAGACAGAGTCTTCCAGTGTCAAAGATACTCATGCGGACTCACCTCGCGCTTTGATTTTAAAATGTAGTCTCGTGCACGGAGCGCAGAGTGCGCCTCCAAATGGTCTTTCTGGTCTGCGTGCGCTCTTTGGCAGTTTTGCTAAGTAGGCAGGTCTTTCTCGGGGGACGCCCGAGAGTTGTTTTCCACATTCGCCGCATATTGCTCTACTTGGTTTGTGCTCTCGAAAGTGGACATTTACTTTTCCACCTGGCGTTTTAACAAAAACTTTCCTGAATCTACCTGATCTGAACATTCCTCGTGGCATTCTTTGTACCTCGTGTCTCTTAAATGAGTTATATCAATGCTCCCTGTTTGACTTGTTAGGGTATTAATTGTCGTGGAACAACAAGAAGACGCGAAAATGGATTTACTGTATTTTCGTGATCCGAGTTGCCTCCAAGATCTTTACCCACGTTTTTCATTTGGGAATTCTTCCCTTTGAATTGAGCTTATTTATAAATCTTTGTGCCTGTTCCGATAGCAGGAGATTCTTAGATAAATTAATCATGGCTTTTTTACGATAATCATGCAGTGGTCTTTTTCGAGCGGCTCAAGGATGCGATAATCAATGACCGTCAGTTCTTTTTCAACTTTCTTGCGTACTTCTTCAAAAATCTGTTTTGACTTACGTCTTGCATCGATGCTGCGTGCTTTGACGGCGAGCAGTCCATAACCCCCCTCCTTCAGAAAGAAGCGGCAGTTCTCTACAAAAATCTCTGCTTGGTTTCGTTGAGCGATGTCTTGATAGACCACATCAACTCCGCAGATGCGTTTCTCGTATTCTTCGGGATGGTTCGCGTTCGCGAGGATGGGGATAATATTCCTTCGCTCCTCGGCAAGAAAAACAAGATCACGCAAGACGCGGGGCGCAGAGTCGATCCCAAAGAGCAATCCTTCTTTTCCCACCATATCGCTGATGTAACTAATCGTGTATCCGTGACTTGCACCAAGATAGAGGACGACGTCACCGCCACGGATGCCGATGTTCGTCGCGCCCTTGACGATCGCTGCTGCGAGCTTGCTGCGAGTGGGATCAAATTCGCGGTATTCTTTCCCTTGTTCTCGCACTACTTTCTCATTAAAGGGAGTTTTTCCAGGGAGCATATTTTGAGTATACAATCTTCTTCCTTTTTCGTCGTGAAAAATCTCGAAGACTTTATGGGGCTTGATTCTCTGGCTCATTTGATTTTTCCCTCTACTTCTTTTTTATATTCCGGAGCTTTGAATTCTCCTTTGAAATAATCAAGGCGGGCGCAGAGGGACAGTTTATCTGCGAGAAGTCGTGCTGCTTTTCCTTTTTGATCTTTTGAAGCGTTTTGAACTAAAGGGTGTTGAAAAAGCACGCCGTATTTCGGTGCGCGTGCACCGGTTTTGATATGTCGAAAGAGCGCTTTTTCCGCACCCAAGAGCTGGATCGTGGAGGCAGGCAGAGTTGCGAGATGTTTTAGGCCCTTGCCTAATTCAAGAAGACGAGCACCGATGGTCGCGCCCGCTAATTCCAAAAGATTTGGGCAGTGTTCATGCATCACTTTTTGTAAATAGAAATCTTGATTTTGACGGAGCTTATACAGTTGTTGGATTTGTTTCGCTAACCGTATCATCTCGTCGAGATGGTAATGTTCCAGGTCAGCGCCCATCGTCGCCGTGATCGAAAACTCGGTCTGCAATTCTTTCTTGGTCTTGCTCGTAATTAATTCTGCGAAGTGCTCATGATTGGTGATATGCTCGGAAAGTTCTGGGAGACACAAGCCCCACCACTCTCGCAAGCGCTTAGAGAGAAGATTGCAGACTTGGTCGAGTTCACCAATCGAAGAGATCGTCTGGATGATGAGGGAATCATTGCTCACTGCATTTCTGATCGCTTCTCGCGTGAGCGGGAGATTGCGGCTTGACAATTCGGAGTAGTATTCTTTCTTCTTTAGGAGGAGAAGCACTGTGCGCTTCTTTTCTTGAGGGAGCGGCAAAAGTTTCTTCGTCGTGTTTTCATCCTCTCCTTTAAGGAGGACTGCTTTTTCTACTTTCTCATCGATGGCAAATGTACCAAGAAGATGGGTGAACACATATTTCATGTCGATATCTGCGAAGCACAATATATATAAACTTTCTCTCTTCAACTTTCTCATTGAGATGGCGGAAAACATATCCCTTCTCGTTGAACAGAGGTGTGATTATTGTGTTAGTAAAGTTCATCTTCCCATGAATTCACAATGGCAAGGGAAGGATGACACTATTCATTATATACACGTTCGGTGTTCTGGTTGTGGGAAATCAAAGTGGCGAAATGTTTCTTTCTATGGTTCTGGCCATCATGACGAGAACAGAGCAACGACCATCGAGTCGATTATCACAAGAGTAAGGAATTAAACTAAAAGGGAGAGGTTTAATTTGAAGAAAAATTGTTTAGAAAGCTATTCTTCGACCATAACTACTCTACTTTGCTTGTAGAACAAAACAGGCTTATGGGCATTGCCCACTGCAACGGCAAACTTAATACGTTCCGATTTTAGAAATCTTTATAAATAAGTGCCTCCGCCGAGTGTAACTTAACGCAAGCATCCATGATTACACTGATTGGCAGAGACCAATTAAATAATGATGGTGTCTCGCCTGAAAAAGCAATCATCACCGAAGTCAACTTTGATATTCTTTGATGGTTTGCTCCCAATAGGTAATTCCAAGCAAGCGTTATCAGAGTTGGTTGATGGGTTCAGAGAAGAACTGTAAGAGTCAACTCTATCTGACCAACAGACTACCAAAAAGAAAAAATAAAATTTAGACTATGGCACGATCACGACACCCTCGGCGCGGAAGCATGCAGTTTTGGCCTCGGAAACGCTCTCGGCACACCCTTGTTCGTATTCGATCGTGGGTTGCTGACGTAAAAGCAAAACCTCTTGGCTTCATTGGTTTCAAAGCAGGGATGACTCATCTCCAAGTTGTTGACAATCGTCCTAAATCCCCTACAAAAGGGGAGAAAATCTTTGTACCGTCCACAATTATCGAGTGTCCGCCGATGACTGTTGCCGGAATTGTGTTCTATAAGCAGACGCCCAAGGGCATGCGAAAACTGTGGTCAATCATGGCTGAAAAGCCTGATAAAGAGCTTGCACGACGTGTTCAAATTGCTAAAAAGCCTGTTTCTCAAAATCTTAGCGAAAAAGATTATGATGATGTACGCATCCTTGTTCATACTAATCCAAAAGCGACTTCGACAGGAAGTAAAAGACCTAAATTGCTCGAGCTAGCTCTCGGGGGTTCTCTCGAAGAAAAAGTGAAATATGCTCATGCGATGCTCGGTAGAGAGATTGCGGTAAGCGATACGTTCGGGTCCGGTGCTAGCGTCGATGTGCACGGTGTTTCCAAAGGGAAAGGTTTCCAAGGGACAGTCAAGCGCTTTGGTGTTCCTATTCGTCAGCATAAAGCAGAAAAAACGAAACGGGGCATTGCAACGCTTGGCCCATGGCAGCCTAAGCGTGTCCAATTTATGGTTGCACAATCGGGTAAAATGGGGTACCACGCGCGAACAGAATATAATAAGCAGATTCTGAAAATAGGGCAATCCGGTTCGGAGATCAATCCAACGGGAGGTATTGTTCGTTATGGTCTTGTCAATAATCACTTTATCTTATTGCGCGGTTCGGTTGTCGGTCCAAAGAAACGAGAAGTGGTCTTAACGCCATCGTTACGTCCGAACCCCAAAATGACCAAAGATGCACCAGAGATCACCTACATCTCTCGGAGGTCGTCATAATCATGAAAGTCCCACTTTATACTGCGCAGAAGCAGAAAAAGAATGATGTCGAACTTCCTCATCAATTTCATGAGGCGTACCGGCCAGATCTTATCCGCCGGGCTGTTCACGTCTTACAGAGTGCAGGAAGACAGTTAATCGGCGCTTCTAGTGAGGCAGGATTTCGTCATTCCTCTCGCGTGAGCAAGCGACGTCGTGATTATCGTGGATGTTATGGCTTTGGAATCAGCCGTGTCAATCGTAAGATCCTCTCTCGGCGGGGTACACGAATGTTTTGGGTGGGCGCGTTCTCACCGCAGACCGTCGGCGGTCGTCGGGCGCATCCTCCGAAGGTCATGAAAGTCCTTGAAAAGCTACTCAATACAAAAGAGAATCAAAAAGCAATCCGTTCTGCAATGGCGGCAACGGTGGACAAACATCTTGTCTCTCAGCGCGGGCATCATATTCCGAGCGAATATCCTTTCATCATCGACTCTTCGTTTGAAAAAATGCAGAAAACGCAGGAAGTTGTTGATGCTCTTTCAAAGCTCGGCTTCGAAGCGGAATTGAAACGCTCTTCCGTCAAGAAAATAAGAGCAGGTCATGGGACGATGCGTAATCGCCGCTACAAGCGGAAGAAAGGCATCCTCGTCGTGACTAGTGGTGATTGTCCTCTGATGAACGCAGCACGGAACTTGGCTGGTGTTGACGTCGCAAAAGCTGAAAGCCTTAATGCGGAGTTACTTGCTCCCGGCGCTCTTCCTGGAAGAGTCACGCTCTGGACGGAAGGCGCGATCGATGCGATCAAATCTAAAAAACTATTTGCGTGACCAGAGATTAAATTCGTTAAACATCAACAACAACCATAAACAAAGAATATCCAAACCCAAATGGCTACCTCTCAAAAACAAAAAAAGATGAACCCAAAATTGCCGGAAGAAATTCGAATCTCTCCTCCCCGCAATGAAAAGAGTTTCGATCCCTATGCGGTCCTCAAAGCACCATTATCCACTGAAAAATGTATTCGAGGAATCGAATTCGAAAATAAATTGGCGTTCCTTGTTGACCGTAAGGCAACAAAAAGTGAGGTCAAAAAGGCAGTTGAACAACTGTTTAATGTAAAAGTTGCAACGGTGAATATGCAGAATCAATTTCGAGGAGGAAAGAAGGCATATGTCCGCCTCGGCGCAGGAAGCGTCGCATCGGATGTAAGCGCAGATCTCGGTTTGATCTAGGTGATCTCTGGGAGATATTTATAATCAAAAATCAAATAAAAACTATCAAAAACAATCGTGATTCACAATGGGTAAACGCATCATTCAACAACGACGAGGAAGAGGAACAAAAACGTATACCTCTCCGGGCTTTCGTTTTAAAGGTGCAGTAAAGCATCCCTCTCTCGATTCCTCAGGGGTCGTCGTCGATCTCGTCCATTGTGGGGGGCATTCCGCTCCGTTAATGGAAGTTGCCTATGCCGGCGGCGAGACACACCTCGCCTTTGCTCCTGAAGGGATCACTGTCGGAAACTCCGTGACGGCTGGCCCGTCTGCTGAGATCAAGAATGGAAATGTCCTTCCTTTACAGATGATCCCTGAAGGAACGTTGATTTACAATATTGAATTGCGTCCAGGGGATGGCGGAAAATTGGTCCGCACTTCCGGCGTGTTTGCAAAAGTGATTGCAAAAACAGATAAGGATGTTCGTGTATTGCTTCCCTCTCGGAAAGAAAAGTTACTTGCGCCGGAATGTCGAGCGTCAGTTGGCGTAATTGCTGGTTCAGGAAGAACGGAGAAGCCTTTCCTTCGAGCGGGTACGCGGTATATGAAAATGCGTGTCCGCAACAAGCTCTATCCTCACGTCTGTGGCATTTCAATGAACGCGGTAGACCATCCTTTTGGGGGAAAATGCTCCCATATCAAAGGGCGGCCGACCCAATCACCACGAAGTGCTCCACCGGGACGTAAAGTTGGTAAGATTGCGCCGCGTCGGACGGGACGAAGGAGATAGGACTGAAGAGATACAAAAGATAAAGATACAAAGACAAAATAATCACTACGAGAAATCACACAAGGAGAAATTCATCATACCATGGCAAAAGAATTCATGTGGCAAGGAAAATCGGAAGAAGAGATCAAGAAACTGGATCTCAAGCAGTTTTCACTCTTGGTGCCTGCGCGTCAACGCCGCACCCTTGAGCGGGGATTCACCGACTACCAGAAATGCTTTCTCAAGCGCTTGGAAGCGGGTGAAAATAACGTCAAGACTCACTGCCGTGATTTAGTTATCCTTCCGATGATGGTCGGAAAGACTATTCGTGTACACAATGGAAAAGAATATGTCTCACTGATCATCGCTCCTGATATGCTGGGGCATTACCTTGGTGAATTTGCTCATACTCGAAAGAATGTCACGCACAGTGCAGCGGGAATTGGTGCGACAAGATCGAGTAAAGCAGTCTCTGCTCGTTAAACCTACATGAATGTTAAACCAATAAATCAACCAATGAATAGACATAAAAGATTAACTCAATCAAACCTCATCCAATGGTAAAAAACAACGACAAAGGAATTGAACATCAAGCATCTGCGCGATTCTTGAATATTCCTGTTTCCACGAAACAGAGTATTGAGATCGCCAAGGCCATTCGATATAAATCGACGGGCTACGCCAAGCAGTTCCTTGAAGAGGTCGTTGCGCTCAAGAAGGCGGTAGAATTCAGGACGTTCAAGCGAAATGTGGGTCATAAAGTAGGGATGGCATCGGGTCGTTTCCCTCAAAAAGCGGCGCGTCAGTTTATCAAGCTTGTCAATTCTGCGGAGGCAAATGCCCAATTCAAAGGGCTGAATGTTGATGATCTTAAAATTGTCAAATTGACGGCAAACTTGGCGTCGATCCCTTTGCGTGGAGGGCGACAGCGTCACAAGACCAAAAGAACTCACTTAGAGATTGTCGTCAAGGAGCGAACTCCCTCTAAGAAAAGCAAAGGCAAAAAACAGGTTATTTCCAGTGAACCGGTCGCAGCGACTGTCACTGCGCCGATTGAATCGTCCACAAAAGTTCATGCTGAAACGATAGCTGCAAAGAAAGAAGATTTGATACTCAAAGCTACGCCAAAAATAGAGAAGAAATCTGTCTCTTCTCAGGGTGGCTCTGGATCTATAGAAGTGTCTTCTCATCCTTCTGCTTTCCCTCGTAAAGAAGCGAAAGAAATCAAGTCCGAGCCAACATCCCAAGATCTCCTTCGAAAAGCACAGGCCCGTGCAGCAGAATTAAACAAGCAGGCTGCAGACAAGAAAGCAGTAGACCAAGTATCACAGCTTTACTCTGATCTTTCCAAGAAAGGAACATTGCGTGAGGGGAATTCTTCCGCAACAACAGCAACGGTGAAACAGAAATGATCGAACGTCAATTTGTCGCCCAAAAAACAAAAGAGTACTACATCCAGAAGTACATCGAGAAACGTCTTCAAGGAGTAGGAATATCTAATATCAAACTGAAAAAAATCCCTCTTGGTGAAAAGATTATCATTACGGCAAGCAAACCTAGCCTTATCGTGGGTTCAAAAGGAGCGAACATCCGCGAGCTCACCAGAGTATTAAAAACAGAATTCAAGCTGGAAAATCCGCAGATTGAAATTGCGGAAATCAAAAATATTTTCCTTGATGCCAATGTTGTGGCCCAGCGTATCGCTAGTTCGCTGGAGCGCTTTGGCTCTGCTCGATTTAAGAGCATCGGCCACAAGATTATGGAGAATGTCATCAACTCCGGTGCATTAGGTGTGGAGATTATCGTCTCTGGAAAAATTCCCAGCGCTCGTGCAAAGAGCTGGCGTTTTTACCAAGGGTATTTGAAGAAATGTGGTGATATCGCAATCAGTGGTGTGCGCAAAGCGCAGGCAACTGCTTTGTTAAAGAGTGGTATTGTCGGCATTAAAGTAGCAATCATGCCTCCTGATCTCGTCCTTCCCGATAAAGTAGAATTGAGAGAAACAGTGTTGACAGAAGTCACTGTTGATGGGCAATCCTCTCCCTCTCCCATGGAGAAGACAGAAGAAGTAGCAGTGGAACCGTCAGCCAAAAAGAAGGTGGCACGAAAGAAAGGGACGGGCGCTCCTCGTAAAAGGAAGATGAAAGAAGCTGACGCAGTACCTTCTGATCGTGCAGAGAACGAGATGGGCCGTCCTGCAAATCAAACTCACGAAGAACAAAAAGAACAGAATATCCCCACGGACATCCAAGAATGAAATCCACTCAAGAATTAAATTCATTGAACGTAAACGAGATCCGTAAACGATTAGAAGAGTTTAAAAAGGAGCTCTTGAAGTTGAACATACAAGTTGTAAGTGGGGCGAGTACTCCTAACCCGGGCAAGATCAGGCAGACGAAGAAAAGCATCGCTCGGCTCAACACCGTGCTCCATCAGAAAGGGGGAATGTAGATTCAAACATGGTTGATGTGTGCAATCAATGCGGCCTCCCTCAAGACCTCTGTGTCTGTGAGGCCATCGCTCGTGAACAGCAGAAAATCACGGTCGTGATTGAAAAACGAAAGTTTGGCAAGAAGTATACGATCATCCGTGGCTTCGAAAATGAAGTCAACATCGATGAAATCTTCCGCAAGCTCAAATCCAAGTTCGCCTGCGGAGGGACTGCCAAGAATGGCCAAATCGAGCTTCAAGGAGATCACAAATCTCGGATGAAGCAGGTGTTGCTTGATCTCGGATTTCCGGAAGAGACGATAGAGGTCCAAAGCTGAAGATTATCATGTATCCAAAAGGGTTGATCGGAAAACAGATTACGGTCGTGGATGCCAAGAATGAAACCATGGTGGGCATGCATGGTCTTGTCGTCGACGAGACGAAAGCGACGCTTACCGTCCTCATCGATGGCGGCGAGCAGAAGCAGTTGCTTAAACACGCTATCACCTTCCGAGTAGACGGTGAGGGAAACACAATCGTCGGCACGACCATTCAGCGCCGTCCCGAAGAACGACTGAAAGGGTAGGCTTAAAATTAGGATTATCACAAAAGAAGTTAACAAGACAATCAGGGAGAAAACAGAAAGATGAAATCAGAAATCCTCGGCGTTTCTGCGCCGCAGAAAGAATGTACGGACGTAAAATGTCCATTCCATGGGCAGCTCACTGTAAAGAGAGAACTCTTCAAAGGAACTCTCATCAAGAAAGATGTCAGCCGTTCCGCGACAATCGAATGGTTCAGACCATTTTATGTTCCAAAATATGAGCGTTATGAAGTACGGCGGTACCATCTCCGTGTCCATAATCCTGGCTGTATCAATGCTGGTATTGGTGACGAAGTTCTCGTTGCCAAAACGAGGCCGTTGAGCAAAACAAAGCATCATGTTATCCTCCACGTTCGTGGTCAAGGAAAGCAGGTTGCTGCTTCCGAACAGCTCTCTGAAAAAAGAGTTGCAGCTACGCAACACAAACAGAAAAAAACAAAGAGTGAACAGCAATGAAAGGCGTCAAAAGCAGAATCACGAGGGCGTTACCCTCTCAAGCGTACGTTCCAACCTGTGATAACTCAGGTGCAAAAGTGATCAAGATTGTATCGGTGATCGGGCATAAGACCGTCCGTGGCCGTATTCCTGCAGCAGGCGTTGCAGACTTGGTCTTGGCATCGGTCAAGAAAGGAAAATTAGAGATGCGGAAAACCGTCGTTCCAGCGATCATTGTCCGCCAGAAAAAAGAGTTCCGCCGTGCAGACGGGACACGGATCGCATTCGAAGATAATGCTGCTGTTGTGCTAAAAGACATGAAAGGAAATCCTAAAGGGACAATCTTCAAAGGGCCTATTGCCAAAGAGGTTGCTGAGCGCTGGCCCGCTGTCGCAAAAGTGGCGAGTATGATCGTCTAAATCAGGATTGTGTACATTCAACAAAATTAAACCAAAAAACATCATCAAAAAACTATCATATTCCCCCCAACTCCACCATGAACTCAAAAACGAAATTTAGCGGAAATTGGAAACGTAGTGCGCAGACGCGGAAACAGCGTAAGTTTCGCCATCGCGCTCCATTGCATCTCAAACAGAAGATGATGCATGCTCATGTTGCGAAAGCTCTTCGTAGTAAGCATAGCGGCATTCGCGCAACCCAAGTTCGGAAAAATGACAAGGTTCGGATTTGTCGTGGCGAATTCAAAGGGAAAGAAGGAAAAGTAGAACGAGTACAGTTAAAGTATGGTCGGGTCTACGTGTCAGGCATGAATCGTTTGAAAGCGGACGGATCAAAAATCCCGGTTTGGTTTCATCCTTCCAATCTTTTGGTTGTCGAGTTTGATCTCAGCGATGTAAAACGAAAAACAAAATTAGCTGAACGTGAGAAAACACCGAGTGTGAATCCAAAATGAAAAATCATCTTAAACAAATAACGTCGCCAAAGACGTGGGCATTACCTCGACGGGGAAATGTCTTCATTACCCGACCTCTTCCGAGCGGACACCCTCTCCATGGGGGCATGCCTTTGGGCGTCTTGATTCGAGACACCCTTCAACTGGCGCAGACGATGTCTGAAGTCAAGAAAATACTTCATGGAAAAGACGTACTTGTTGACGGCAAGCGACGGAAGGATCCTCATTTCCTTGTCGGTCTCTTCGATACGCTTTCATTCCCATCGTTAGAAAAGCATTATCGTATGGTCCTTGATGCTCAAGGTCATCTTGCTCTCGTCCCGATCAAAAAAGAAGAAGCGTCGTTGAAATTAGGGAAGATTGTGGGGAAAAGCATGGGCCGAAAAGGACAGATTCAATACCATCTTCACGATGGACGAAACGTGGCCTCGACTCAACCACTCGCCGTCGGCGATTCGATCCTCCTTTCCGTTCCTGGTCAAAAAATAGAGAAAGCGCTTCCCCTCAAAGAAGGCGCACACATCCTCATCGACTCCGGGAAGAATGCCGGCCAGATGGGAACGCTTACGCGTCTTTCTGGAAAAGAAAGCGCATACAGCTCTCCTGACGGAGACGTAGAAACGGTCACAAAATACCTCTTCGTCCTCGGTGAGAAAGAACCAGCAGTGACCGTCGCCGAACATCAGAAGCGGTAATGGAGAGAATAATCAAACAAAACTAAAAATAAGAATCACACTCTACGATGACAAAAACAACCACAAAGACACACCTCATGAGGGAAGTACGCGTCGCAAAAGTGACATTAAACATTGGTGCGGGAAAAGATGAAGCCATCCTTAAGAAAGGACTAAAGCTCTTGCAGAAGATCGCGCCTCTCACACCAGTCAAAACTTCCACGAAAAAACGTATCCCTGGGTGGTCGCTCCGGCCTGGGCTGGAGATTGGTGCTAAAGTGACGGTACGTAAGGACAAAGCAGTTGCTCTCCTCAGGCGCCTCCTTGTCGCAAAAGAGAATACGCTTCAGCTTCGAAATTTCGACGATCGAGGGAATTTTGCTTTTGGTGTTCCCGAATATATTGATATTCAGGGGCTAGAGTATGACCCTGAATTGAAGATTATGGGCTTGGAAGTTGCCGTGACTTTGGAACGTCCTGGCTACAGAGTGAAATGGCGAAAAGTAGCTCCAGCAAAAGTGGGGAAGTATCATCAAGTCACGCGTGACGATGCTGTTGCCTTCGTTCGCGAAAAGCTAGGGGTGACCGTAGAATAAACAAATAATCCCTCCCCTAAAATGACTGTTAATACCTATCACCAAAAATCAACATACACACTATCAACATAAAATCAGTGAAAACACAGCGAGGAAAAATAATCCATCATGACAACCAGCGATTGGCGAAAAATGTTCACGCAGCTTGATGCCAAGCCGGTCCGGAAGGCGAAATATATCAAGCACAATCAACCACGTGCACGTTCGTGCGGCAGTGCTCTGCGAAAGTGCAAGAATTGCGGCCGAGATGGGGGACATATCAATAAGTACGGTCTCCACCTTTGTCGCCATTGCTTTCGAGAGATGGCTTTAAGTTTAGGATTCAAAAAATATAGTT
>JACQNF010000016.1 GCA_016203215.1 Candidatus Woesearchaeota archaeon | reverse complement strand
TGTTTCCAGGGCATGAAAATACCTCGGTCATAAAAGGGAACCCCGTCACGGAGCAAGGTGAAGATGATCGGGTTAGCCTCTTTCAATGAGTCCCAAAAGTCCGTGAGGATATAGACTTGGATGTTCAATTTATTCTTAATACCCGTCATCTCTCCTGCTTCCACGCCCATCCCGATGATAATTGCCCGAAGTTTATCTTTCAGCTCTGCACGGCTCATCTTCTTGACATCCGTATCATCAATCACGATCCAGACATCGATGTCAGATGATGCTGTCGCCCGTCCCTGGGTGAGGGATCCAGCAAGAACGTAGCTCAAAATATACTTCTCAAATTTCTTGATGACCATGCTCTTATGGATTTCCGCAATCTTGATCGCTGCGAGCATTCCCGTGTCATGGATCGGCGCGGAAAGCGAGATTAAGCGATTGAAATCGTATTTTGCATCATAACAATTCTGCCATAGGTCAGTCAACAGAATGCTCTGTGGCACAATGTTCTTGTCCGTATCGGTAGCGATCTGAGAAATGATCGCAGAGAACTTTTGATGGAGTTCATCCTTCGACATCTTCTGCGAGGTAGTATCATCAACCACCACCAAAAGCGAGATCTTTTTCTCTTCGTCTTCTGGTTTCTCTGGCTCTTTCGGAGGTTGTTCGCCTTCCTTGGGTACGGCTTTCTCTGGAGGGAGAAGAGCGATGCCCACAATATAATCACCAAATTTCTCGAGAACTTTTGTTTTAAATGTATCCAGCTGTTCTTTCAGCGCCTTCAGTTTTTTCTCCACTTCTGGAGAAAGTTTGGGCATAGCTGCCATCGGGGGAAGCGGGATTTCAGAAGAAGGGGAAACGGCTTTGATTTTCTTCGGCGTGGATGCTTTTTTGACCATACATTGACCTCCAGTAGGTGAGACTCTGCTCTCTCGATAGTAGGAGGTGTTCTTTTATAAATATAAGTATTTCTGGAAAAAGTGAGACTTTTTGGTCAATGGATCTTGCCATTGTCATGACGAACTTGATACGTACTAAAGAACGTACTTATTTAGTTCGCTACGCCGCTTCGGCGGGCGGGCCGTCTGTCTCGCGGAGAATATCAAGGTGTGAACGGCTTGAAGAAAAAACGTTCAGGCGGATATTCTCCGACATGAATTACTCTGCTTCACTCAGTAGATCGAGACAGACACTTTGGCCTTGCCCGCCGCGGCGACTTTTTCTACGGGGCCCTAAAGAACGAAATCTATTTATACTTTAAACATTCTTCTGGAAGGATGGCAAAAGAGGGTGAACAGAAAAAGAAACCAAAGAACATCGATGAGCTGATGGATTCGTTACGTGCTGAACATTCAAAAGATCTCGATACCTCATTTAAGGCATGGGATGAATTCTCGAAAGAAGAAAATCAAAACCACCTTTATAATAATGTTTTTACACCCGCACAGGATAAGTTATATGCAGGCATTAAAGGAGAATTAGATAAAGTATTTGGTAAAGCCGGTGGAGATGAAGCCAAACTTACTGGCAAGAAAAAAGAGATTAGGAAAGCGATTGCGACAGGGATCAAAGAATATTTCAAGGGCGTCCATCCCTCGTATACTAAGTTTATGGACGATATGAAGCTTGATGAAGAGGAGCAATACGATTTTCTCGTTAAGCTTTATGATGATCACGTAGGAGTAGGAGCAGTAAAAGGAGTTGAAAGTATCAGTGAATTAGAAAATCTTGTGAAAGATAAAAAAGCAACGGTTGGTCGGCTCAAGAGATCTGCTTACCTCCAGAAAGCAAAACATTCTGAAGGAGCAATTAATAAAGCACAGAGCCAATACATTAGCCATCACTTCTCCAAATATCGAGGGCCGGAAATTGCAGCGTACCTTAAGCCAAAAATTGAGAAAGCAGGATTTGAAATTGAAGACAAAGTGGGCTATGCTACCGCAGACCTCGGAAAATTATTGCAGATTCGCGAATCAGTCATTAAAAAGAAAGGTCATGAATACCTTACTGAGAAAAAAGAAGAACCAAAAAAGAAATAGAAACATCTTCTAACTAAATCTCATGGTCAACGAAATCGAAAAGAAATATCTCCTTTCCGAGAAAGGGATTGATTTCTCCACAGATGCACTTTCCCCGATCTATGCCTCCATCGACCAACTGACAGAGGATGTTCTGAAGAGAGGAAAGTCAATCCGTCAGGGATATCTTCCTCTTACAGCAGGTCTTGAGTTAGGTGCAATACTCAAGCTGGACATTCCTTTCGAGCCTTGCGAGGCGCGGCTGCGAGACAAAGCAAAGACGTTTTACTTCACCATCAAAGGGGATGGTGGATTAGCAAGGTCAGAATTAGAGGCTGAAATTGATCAAACTATTTTTGAGGCATGGTGGCCGCAGACGGAAGGCAAGCGAGTAGAAAAAGTAAGGCTATCAAAACCATACCAACGATACTGCCTTGAAATTGACGTCTATACCGATCGTGATTTGATTGTCGCGGAGGTAGAAGTCCCGACAAGAGAAGAAGCAGAAAAACTTGTTCCTCTTGGTAAAGACATCACAGAAGAGAGAAGATATAAAAACAAGACTCTTGCGAAATGACTTCTTCATTATCCTTCTGTCGTCCACGTTTCTGCTTCCCGTTCCATCTCTCTTCGAACATCCTCTTCACGGACAACTTTTCCCGCTTGATATTTATAGGACTGAAGTAATTTCTTAATTGCGGCATAGACGTGCGCAGTATCGCCTACTAGCTCTCCCCGGAATCCGGCCTCGAGGGGAAAGGCATAAAGATATTTATTGATGAAGCTTTTGAGGAAATAGACTAGCGGTTTCATCGTCCAGCGATTCTCGTAGTCCGTCATTACCCAAGAATCGAACACGATATGAACATCCCCGTTTTGAAACTTTTGCAGGACGCCGTTAACTTCTTCTTTTGTCTCCGTCACATTGTTCAGCGTAATTTTGATCTTAATCATCAATACGACATACGCAGTTTTTTCTTTATAGGGACGTAATTCGAGAGAGGTTTTCCGTCCATATTCGGTCACAACCTCTTCAGTTTTCTTTTCGTGCATCTCATATTGCTTTTCACGAAGAGCTTTATTGATCGTTGAGAATAATTCATCTGCCCTAAAAATCCCTTTATATTCTAGTTCACGGTTGTTGATGATTAAGTTCTTTTCAAATGAAATGAAGGAAGGTGCGCTCATAGTTATGCTCCGTAGGTATACTTGAATACATTGAGGTAATTCTTGATTTTTGTGTGGATGTCTTCGACATCGCTCTCAATCCAGCGTTCCATCTTCATAAAATGATGGCGGAGAAAATATTTCTCAGTAAGTACTCCGATGAACCAATAGAAAGGACGCGCTTTCCACTTTCCTTTCCTGTCGCTGACGACGTAACCATCAAACGTCATGTGGATCACGCCGTGGTTTAGACGGAGCGTTTCTTTTCCTTGGGTAACTTCCACTTCTCGCACATCTGTCAAGATGACTTTCAAGACCATTTTCAGCTTATTAAAATCTGATGCGCTTTTCCATGGTTCTAAAACCCAGAGGAGCTGTCTTCCGGTGGAAGTAACCTGCTCCTGATTTAGTTTCTCATACCAATCCCAGCCTTTTTCATAGAACCAGCCGGCGATGAGATTATAGAGTTCTGCGGCATTGAAAAGACCTTCATAATTCAAGCGAAGGTGATCTATCACAAGAGTGCGTTCCGCCATGGAGAAGGATAAGAAGAATCTCGCTTATAAATTATTCGGCTAGGAATAATGGGTTAGTCGGGAAAATATCATACGATACCGTCGTGATGACTTCACTATGGCTTTAGTGCTCCCGTTCCTCTAGGTTCACGAGGTGTACGTGGCCCATATTTTGCGGCGTACTCTTTCTGAATTGCGGTGTAAATCTCCTCAACTCGTTCACGAGTAGCTCCTAAGGCGTTCTGGACGCCATCTAACCCTTTTGGCGCGGCTAACCGTCCATAAAGTGCTTCCAGTGTTTGAATATGGTACTGTGAGAGACAATCTAATTCCTCATCTTGTAGAATAGTCGTATCCACTAATTTCGTTTCTAAAGCCATATGCTTAATGAATGGTCTCTTTGTTTTTATTACTTTCGTGTTCCTGAGGAGTGAAGAAATCAACACTTTAAATTCTCGAGTGCGTGAGCAAGGAGTTCTGCAGAGGTTTGGGGATAGATGAAGTGGACGAGTATCTGCTCACGCCCTACAGGAAATAAAGCAAGACCGTGCCGATAAGCGTTAAGACGAGGAAAAATTGAAGTACAAGCTTTCCGAACTCTCTTCCTCCAAACCAATATGCAATCCCTCCTTTTGCAAGAATGTTCGTGAGCATGGCAATAAGGATGCCGTCGTGAGCGACGTCAACAGAGATCGTTGTCTTGGCGAGTTGTGCAAGAGAAAGCGCAACAGGATCGATATCGACAAAACCAGAGAAGAAACTGACGAGGTAGATTCCTCTGGTTGAGAAATATACATTGACGATCTTAGTGAGAGCAACTATGGCGGCAAAAAGGGCAGCAAATTTTAATGCAGGCCATAATGTAAATGGAGAAGCCAATCTTATTTTTGCTTTGATCTTCTTTGTTTTCTTCCAGAGATAATAGGAGAACCCCACAACGATAACACCGAGGATACTAATCGAAGGGAGGATTTTCCAAAATACATCTCCATTCACGACAAAAGCAAGAGCAAGAAGACGTCCAAACATTGCAAGATTTGCGAGAATGACGCCCAAAGAAAGGGCGCGGAAGATAGTTTTTTCTTTTTGGCTGCGTTCTGCAAAACTTAACGTCGTTGCTGTGCTGCTGGCTAACCCGCCAAGAAAACCAGCTAAAGAAACGCCTTTCTCTCCAAACCACTTCAAAGCGATGTATCCTGCAAAACTAACACCTGAAATCAAGACGACCATCAGCCAGACAACATAGGGGTTAAACAGTTGAAATGGTCCAAACCATTCATCTGGTAAAAAAGGAAGAATGACAAACGCGATCACGGCAAATTTTAAGGTGTCTGCTAATTCTTTCTTTTCCATCCGCCGAGCAAAGTTATGGAGGATCGAACGCGCGTAGAGGATAAGAGTCATGACGATGGCAAGAACTGTGGCTAGAAGAACTTGTTCATAGTGGACAAGAACACCGATAAAAAAAGTAATGAAACCAGCTACTTCTGAAGTCGCCCCAACGTAGCGATGGACACGCTCGTTGATCGTAAAGTACGCGATAAGGATGACGCCTCCCACTAAAATCATCCCAATCAGCAGAATCCACGGCGAAATCAAATCGCTGAGAAATGCAGAGAGCGCTCCAAAGAGTGCGATGAGAGGATATGTCCGAATACCAGCATAGCTCTGTCCTTTCCCCCGGTAATGGGCATATTCTCGTTCAAGACCAATTAACGCGCCTAAGGCAAGAGCAACAAGAAATCGCTGAATGAGGACGAGTTCGGCCATCTGATCACCGAAAGAGAGGATACAGATTGATTATATTAATTTTTCCTGTGGGCGGGCTTTGTTGACTACATCTCCTACGAAATGACTATCAACCAAACATAAGCCTGACGATAACTATATAAACTTCTTTTCTCATTGCAAAAATATCGCAAAGCGCAATTCACCCCCTCGAAGCTCAACATTGAGTGAGAAATATCCCAAATTGCTTCTGTTAGGGTTCTCATTGATTCTTGCATTTGTGCTCGTCGTTGAACGGGATTTCGCCCCGCTCCAAACGATTTTGTTTTCACTGGGTTATGTGGGAACATTCATTGCAGGACTCCTTTACGCCTATAGTTTTACAGCAATTTTGGCGACAGCACTCCTCTTGCTGTTAGCACGCGAACAAAATGTCATTTTTGCCGGCCTCATCGCAGGAATGGGAGCAATTCTTGGTGATTTCCTCTTCTTCAAGCTGATGCGGGGTTCTTTTTCACAGGAACTTCATCAGCTTTCTAAAGAGAAAGTGATCGCCCGACTTGGAAAGCCATTTCACCGCCATAAGCGTCACGCTTTGATTGCCCTTGCGGGGATTATTATCTCTTCTCCTCTTCCGACAGAAGTGGGCATTGCCCTGCTTTCTTCTCTGAAGGAGATGACCACAAAACGGTTCTTGGCGGTCGTATTCCTCCTGCACACGTTCGGGATCTTTGTCATCCTACTCATCGGCGCGCAGAAAATCTTTTAAAGTAGAGCCCCCCCTTTTGTAAAATGAACCTTGTTGTAAAGACGCAAGTGAAAGATATTTTGAAAGAATCCGGTCTCGGCGTGGAAAACATGTCTGGAGATTTTATGGATGTGCTAGACAGAAAAGTGAAAGAAACAATCATCACTGCTGTCACCCGCGCAAAGGAGAACGGAAGACGAACCGTTATGGGGAAAGACTTGTAGGCTTCCGTGTAGGAAGGCTAGGCGCCGGCAAACTTGAAGAAGTTGTCGAAGATTGACCAAATAACAAGCGATGACGGACTTGGGGTTTCTCTTCTGTTCGTTGTTTTATTTTCTCTTCTAATTGAGCAATTCGTTCTTCCAAGAGGAGAAGCTCTTCAGAAGCGCCCGTTGCTTTTCGTTGTTCTACCAGTTCTTTTAACTTTTCAACTCGTTGTTCTAATTCGGGCAACCCTTGCTGAGAAACTTCCAACTGAGCCGTCTCGTGAGCAACAGGAGGTGTGATGGGCTGCTTTTTTTGTACTGCGGCGACAGTACGTTTTGTCTCTCGATGAGCTAACGCATCAGCCAGCAGCCGAGACAATTTATTTACCTTCTGACGTAACTCTCCATCTCCCGCGGCGGCTAATTGCTTTCGTAGTTGTTCATTCTGTTTTTTGAGCTGGGCAATCCGTTCAGATTCATGCTTCTCTTTTTTCAGAAGCACAGTTTCAACATGGAGAATTGAATGAAGTTGTTCTTCAAGGTGGAGAATTTCTTTTCGTAAGCTGAGGCGGGGTATCTTTTTCTGTGCCGTGAGATATTTCAATTCTTCGATGCGCCTACTAATTTTTTCTTTTGGAATCTGACGCGTCGCCTGAGCGTATGCTTGTGCTGCGAGGTTAAGAATATGACGTGTACGAAAGACATCGATATTCTGCGTACTACTTCGTTCCATGTCTTCTCTCGTCACCGAAAGACACCCATCCTCTTTTTGGAATCAACGGCAGGAGGGGGCGGGGGGGGCAGATCAAGATCTGGCGCTGCTCCGGGTGGAGGCGTCATTTGTTGCCCAAGGAGATCCATCGGCATGGGACGCGGCGCTACACGACCAGGAACACCCGGAGGCGCTCTTGGTTGTTGCAGAGGATATGGTGTTGATGCGGGAGGGATAACTGGCCTTCCACTCACGCCTTGTCGCGCCATGAATTCACTTAATTTGTCAGAAATAGCGATCATCCCTCGTGCAATCGTTTCATTTTGGCTGACGATTGCATCTGTTTTTTCAATCAGCGTACGCACGCTCTTGCTGGGATCATCTACTTTTGTCCCTTCCAATACCTTCTGGAAAATGGCTGTTAGCTGATGAATGTTTTCTTTCAAACTTTCTATCTCTAGAACCAGCTCATTTATCTTTGCATCTGGTTGGCTTAACCGTTTCTTTAGCGCTTCGACATCCTGCTTTAACTCATTAAGAACTTGATGAGGCAATAATTCATAATCTCCTTCGTCCATATGCACACCACCTTCTTTTATAATTATGATGAATAGATAATTGTATATAAATGTTTCTCAGGGCTTGGCTCTAAAGCGGTAGATTAATATACCTTGTACGACGTGAAGGGACGATGGTTTTCGAGATCGTGATGGGAGTTGTAACATTGTTTTTCTTGCTTGCCGCTTCGTATTCGGATCTTAAGACGCGAGAAGTGCCGGATCTGCTCTCGTATGGCCTTATTATCTCCGCGTTAGGAATCAGGACTATTTTTGCTCCGACAACGGGCTGGGAATTAATCTGGAGCGGCGCCTTAGGACTCCTCTTCTGTTTCTTGATAGCGTGGGTGCTCTATAAGACAAACTTATGGGGCGGGGGCGATAGCAAATTGCTGATGGGGATGGGCGCAGTTATCGGTATCGCCTACCCTTTACATTCTTCGAGCCTGCTTTTGCTCTGGTTCTTTGTCCTCCTCCTGATTGTCGGCGCGTTCTACGGACTGAGCTGGTTAACCGGGCTTTCAATTACCCATCGTAAGGCCTGCCAGCTCGCATTGATCGAAAAATTGAAACAATATAAAACCCCTCACGGAGCACTGGGAATGTTCTCATTCGCAGCGGTGGTGTTTTCGTTCTTGAATATCTGGTGGCTTTTCTTGCTCCTCCCTCTCGCGTTATTCTACTTGTTTCTATTCGTGACGACGGTGGAGGAAGAATGCTTCGTCAAACGCATCTCTCCCTCGAAATTGACAGAGGGAGATTGGCTCAGCGAAGAGGTGCTCGTAGATGATGAGCGGTTTCCCCGTCGACGTGCTCTTGAGAAATTGGACATTGAAACATTACAGGCGGCCCATCGCGAAGGAAAACTGCCGTCAGTCGTGATCCGCGAAGGCGTCCCTTTCGTTCCAAGCTTTCTATTTGCCTACATCTTGGTGCTCTGGGGATTAGAACCTGCAAGCTCGTTTCTGAAGATGACCGTGGGGCTTTGAGTATGAATGTAGCAAGTAGTACGTATTAAGTTCGCTATTGTGGCGGGCAAGGCCACAAAGTCTGTCTCGTTCTACCGAGCGAAGCAGATTGATTATTGTCGGAGAATAGGCAGTTAAACAGTTTATGTGCATCTGTTAGGACAACTATATTCTCCGCGAGAAAGACGGCCTGCTCGCCGAAGCGGCGTAGCGAACTTAATACGTTAGGCAAGTAGAAACATTTTTATACCTGTAAAGATTAGGTTGAAATTATACTGATGTAGTCATCATTATTCGAAGAGGTGTATGATACATGACAAAAAAGGGGTCTTTGAATCTATCAATTGAAGCGATTGTGATTATTGTTATTGCGTTTATTGTTCTTGGTTTAGGTTTAGGATTTGTTCGCCAGAATTTTGAAACGTTTGGTGACCTTTCAAAACAAGTTACAGAACAAGTCCGGCAACAAATTACCGATGATCTAAGCCGCGGGGATAAGAGACTTAGCTTTCCCGTGTCGGAGATTAGCTTAGGGAAGAAAGAAGCAAAAGTGACTGCTATTGGTATCAAAAATGTTAAAGCAGGGACGTTAAAATATGAAGTCCTCATCGAGGAAAAAGGCGGAGCAAAAATTTTTGGTGATTCTATTGGGGATAATTTCTTGTATAGTACAGATGCGGAAGAATTAGCCCCTACGGAAACCAGAATCATCCCCATTAGGGTAACTTCCGAAACAATTTCAGGGACGGGACAATTCAAGGTTTCAATTTACGAGTCAACTGGAGATGGTCAAAAAACATTATACGACTCAAAGACATTTTTCATAACCATTACAGGATAGGTGATACTCATGGCACGCAATAAAAAGAAAATGACTGCAGATCAGGAATTTCAGATCCTAAAACTTGTCCTCGACAAGTTTCTTTGGCTCGGCTTTCTGGTCATGGGATGGGGAATGTACCAAGCCCTTACGACGTCAACAGTTCTCCCTGGCTTGTGGTTCATGGTTGCAGGAGCAGTACTCTTGTTCCTCTTCGTGATCATTATTGTCAAGGAATACGAAGTGTGGAAATAGAAATTTTTTCTGTTCAATTTTTCTTTTCAAATTCTCGTGGTTAGCGTAACAAGAAAACTCTCAATGCGTCCTCACGCAGCGAACATATGCTTCTGCCCACGAAGGGACGCACTCAAAAGGATATAATCCTTGAGAAAAATCAACCTGAAGATGGGGCTCACTTGCATAAACACAAGTATCGTCTGCAAGCCAATACTTCTCGCAAGGGCCATTCAATTCTGTAGGAAGCAGACAAGAACCATTGAAATTCATGATCGTCTTCATCTCTTTCTTGGACGGAAGCCGCCAATGTAATTTATTATCGTATCCTATTGAGTTGCAAAATGCGATGGCTTCTGCTCGTGTCATCATCCCTGGTGATGAATTCTTTTGCCACTGCAAGCCGCTGCTGGAATCAGTGAGGGTATCTTCCTCAAGTGTCCTCTCTCTCGAAGCAGTACGTTCATCCTGAGGTCGATCTCTTCTTTCTTGAGAAGAAGATGTCTTTGTAGCAGGAATACAACTTCCTCGAATTTCCCAGTAGGGGATGTCTGTTTTGCTCCAAACCTCTGCGGAAAGTTGTTCTGTCGAAAGTGTGCAGACGGGATCTGTATTTCCCCCGCAAAGATTAACTCCTGTTGTAGGCACTGCAACAAGATATCCTTCGTGTTTCCCGTACTTCCCATAGAGAAATTGTGTCAGGAGCTCACTTACAATCATACCTTTTGCAATCTTAAGGACGTTTGAAGACGTGCTTTCTGGAAGTGCCATCACGACGATTCCCGTAGGGATGAGAAGATAATTCTGTTTCATCTGGTCTGTGGTCATGCAATAGAATGATGTCGAATCTGTAGTCCCAAGAAAATCCCCTTCTGAGGAAGTTAGTTTTTCTAAGACCTTTTCTCCCCATTGAACGGTCTCAAGAACCATCGTTACAATATCATCGGTTGTTAAGGGAGTCTTCTGCTGGGAAAAGCGAGATGTCTGCAAACCGCTTTGCGTGAAGGAAAACTCTTTCGATGCGAGCGCGGGATAATGGTTACCCAAGAGATCTGTTGCAACAAATAATTTTTTATTCTCCATTGCGAGTCCATGAATCGTTATCTGAGATAACGAGTTGTAGTACTGATCAACGACGTGGATTGTTTCGCCGAGAACAACTTCTGTTCCAGACTGCGAAGAAACAATCGTTTCCAGTGTGCCTGAAGAATATTCCTCTTTTGTGCGGGGATAAACACTTTCCTCGGTGCTTACTGATTCTTGGGGGACTGGACGACAACCGGCATCTGTACAGAAGTAATTCCGTTCAATCGGCTCGGGAGAACAACTGCTGAACGAACTGCCTATGCTTAGAACAAGGGCGCTGACAGTGCTCAGAAACCGTTTTCTACCACCTCTTTTCATCGGATAAACCAATGACCATTATCTTTAAATAGTTTGTAGTGTTCGTATATGTATGATGGAGACAAAAAAAGGGGCAATAGAACTTTCAGCAAATATGCTTGTCGTAATCATTATCTCACTTGTTGTCCTTGCCGGCGGAATAACCATCCTCTTTCAGTTTGTATCCGACGCAGAGAAATTCGAAGAAGATCTTGATGTTCGTACGGAAGCAGAGATTCAACGGCTCCTCTCGCAAGAAGGCAGGCAAGTTGCTTTACCGGTGAGTAAGGCAACAATCTCCCGAGGGGAACATCGCCTCTTCGGGCTAGGTATCCTGAACACGATCACAAATCCGGACGGGAACAAAGAGACGTTTGTAGTCCTCGTCAATCCTGCGACGTACCTTCCTCCACAATCTGATCCGGAGGCGGCAGGAGATCCAGAATTTGGATCATGGGTTCTCTATAATCCAGAACCCGTTAGTTTAGGAGAGCAAGAATCAACGTCCGTTGAAATTCTTATCGACGTCCCTCGTACTGCTGCTTCAGGCACGTATCTTTTTGACGTCACCGTCCAGAAAAGCGATGGCAGACCATATGGCCCCATTCAGAAAATCCAGGTAGATGTGAAATGACTTTGTAATGCCTGTCGTGATGGCGAACTAAATACAAACTTCTCGTGAGAAAACATTTAAATCACCTCCCTTTCTTCTTTCACAAATGAAACTTGTCGATGTCCATTGTCATCTGAACCACGAATTATTCAAAGAAGATATTGATACCATCTTAGGCCGTGCCAGAAAATCGGGCGTGAAGGCAATCCTTATTTCGGGTGTCAATCCCGAAGCAAATAAACAGGTCCTATCATTTGTAGAAAAAGACCATTCACTCCTGAAAGCAAGCTTGGGAATTTATCCCATCGACGCTCTTGGTATTCAACCAGATGGAGTTGGCCTTCCTTCGCATAAAGGGCCGATCGATCTTGAAACCGAATTTTCTTTCCTTGAAAAAAATAACACAAAATTCATTGCCATCGGCGAAGTAGGGATGGATTTTCATTGGGCATCTAAAGAAGAAACGTACGAACGGCAAGCAGAGAATTTCCGGAAAATTATCCGTTTTGCAATTAAGCTGAAGAAACCGCTCGTGATTCATTCACGAAAAGCGGAAGAAGAATGTGTGCAGATTCTCAGTGAAGAGATTAAAGAGCAGGAAATTCCTGTTGTGAATCATTGCTTTTCCGGAGGGAAAGAGGTGATCCGTAAGGCCGCGGCGCTTGGGCACTATTTCTCTATCCCGCCGAACATCGTCAAGGCATCGAACTTCCAGACGCTGGTAAAGATGGTCGACATTCACCAACTGTTAACTGAAACCGATTCGCCGTGGCTTAGTCCGATCAAGGAGCAGAAGAATGAACCTGCTTTTGTGATGAAGTCAATTGAAAAAATTGCGGAAATTAAACAGATTTCTATAGAAGCGGCAGCAAGCCAGATATGGAAAAATTATCAGAAAGTGTTTGGAACATCGTAGATTGTTCTATCTCCTCTCTTTCAACGCTTTTTTGATAGGTTCTGTCTTAGAATATTCGACAACGGAATATGCTTTGTCTAAAATTTGATGTATTTGAGAATAAATTTTACAGGGATTTTCGAGATTCGCTGTATACGTTTTTTGGCCTTCAAGGATATCTTTTTCAAATTCTCTCTCGATCATACAACAAGACTCGAGAGAGGGAGGGGCATTATTTTCACCAGAAAAGCCAACGATGGTGGCAAAGACGGACGTCGTTGCTACAGTTATTAATGGGATGTACAGATAACGCTTTACATAATGGGCTAGTTGATCCATAAAACCTCTGTGAGGGTAGGAATGAAAGCCCGTTTAAAAAGCCATCCGTACGTATTTAGTTCGCCGTCGCGGCGGGCAAGGCCAGTATATAGTCGTCCAACTACGTTGGCCTCTTAACAGTTA
>JACQNF010000012.1 GCA_016203215.1 Candidatus Woesearchaeota archaeon | reverse complement strand
TCTTTGAGAAAACCAATTGGATTCTTTGCCATTCTCTAAAAGAAGAATTTCAATCTATAAATAGTTTTGGATGAAGCCATTTTTGACAAAACCATTAAAAAGAAGCTCTTTTTTGTCCATCAAATGAAAGCGACACCTCTTGACCTGTACGATGCAGTCAGTTTCCATGTTTGGAAAACAGGTCTAGAACTTGTAAGAGAATTGAAAGAAGGAGGCTATACCGTGTGGTATATTCAAGAGACTCTCTATGTACATCTAGGTCAGTGGGTAGAACAAGAATTGATCGCCTCAAGATATAGAATTCTTATGGGGGAAAAAGTAGATCAGAGGTTGCCACAGAAAGAATATCTTAAAATTTCTTCGGGCATGCCGAGAAAGATGTTTGAACTAAGTAATGGTTTGGAAGACCTAGTCCTACCCATACCATTCTAATATCTGTTCTAACCGATTCCTGTGCATCGTCCCGATGACGACTTCTCGAACAGTCTGCTTGCGATCGATGACAAACGTAGTGGGAAATGCTGTAAGCCCGTAGACGTAATCTGCCAACACTGGTCCGATATCATCATAACTCTCCCCGGCGCGATAGAGTAAAGATGTCTCGGTGGTGTTGAGAGAGAATGCAAACGGCGCCTTGCCTTCTTTTCCTAAGACGGGAAAGTGGCACTTTTTCCAATCGACTTCCTGCCAATCACTCGAGGGGCTGCCTTCCATCGCCAAAATAACAACATCATTCAAATGGGCATCTTGAAATGCAGCAAATTCAGGGAATTCACTTCGGCAAGGTCCGCACCAACTCGCCCAGAGATTGAGAATTACCACTTTTCCTCCATATTCTTGGGGTCCGAGATATTTTCCTTGTTGAGGGGAATAGGGGTTCACATCTTTTTGCAACAAGGGTGGTGCTTTCCGGCCAGCGAGCATGAACGGGTCGGCAGGCGTGCTCAGTTCAAGAATACTGCTCTCTGCTCTGGAGGGAGGAATTTCCATCTCCGTATCTGGAAGCGCCGGAGAGCATCCATACAAAACAAGACTACCTGAAACCCCCACACCCAGAGTAGAGGATAAAAAGTCACGTCGACTATACTTGCGTTGAGCCATTTTTTGAAATGTCAAAATAGGCAGGGTCCCCTGCTTTATTTTGAGCACGCAGAATACCACCAAATAATTTATTGGATTGCAAACGCAATCCACTACTCATTAGAGTAGTGGTATTCTCGCGTATAAAGTGTAGTTGCACTTTCCGAAGAAAGATTATAAAATTATTTTACAGAAACCAAATTTTAAAACAATCACATCTCTTTCAATGCTTCAATTCCCAGCACGTCAAGACCATTTGCCAGCACTTGCCGAACCGCATCGACGAGGGTGCAACGGGCAACCATCTCTTTTTGGTTATCTGAAATGACGTGGCACTGATGATAGAACTCATTAAATGCTTGCGCTAAATCCAAGAGATAACGACAAAGGACATGGGGACGGTAATGCACAGCGGCATCTTCGATAACCGAGGGAAATTGCGCTAGCGCCGTTACCAAATTGAGCTCAGAAGGATGCATCAAGAGTGAATATTCGATCTTCTGCCGTCGTTTTTTAGCTTTACGTAAGACAGAACATGCTCGAGCATGGGTGTACTGAAGATATGGTCCTGTTTCGCCCTCAAAACTGAGTGACTCCGCAGGATTAAAAATAATGTCACGAATAGCATCGGTCTTGACCATGAAAAATTTGATTGCCGCAAGCATGATTGCTTCCGCGCGGCGTTTGATTTCCTTTTCGGAGAGGTCTTCATGCCGCGTCCGTACTTCTCGTTCTGCCAATGTGGAAATCTCATCCATAATATCATCAGCATCGATGACCGTGCCTTCACGTGATTTCATCCTCCCCGTTGGCAAGTGAACCATACCATAGCTTAGATGGTGCATCTTCCGAGCATAGGGCTTTCCCAACCGGTCTAAAATAGCAAACAACTGTTTAAAATGAAGCTGCTGTTCTGATGCTACGACATAGATCTGCTTATCAAAGGAAAAATCAGTAGAACGCAGCTGAGCGAGGTAGAGATCTTGAGTGATGTAGAGTGAGGTCTCATTTCCTCGAAGAAGAACCTTATTCGGTAAACCATATTTCTCTAATGGTGCAATGACCGTTCCCGTATGATCTTTCTCAAAGATCCCTCGCCGCAGGCCATCGTATACTATCTCTTTGCCGAGCTGGTAATATTCCGATTCAAAATATTCTTTTTCGAAGGAAACACCAAAGCGGCGATACGTCTGCGCAAACCCTTTCAATACCCAGCTATTCATCTTCTTCCATAGCGCACGGACGCTCTTGTCGTTACGTTCCCAACGCAACAGCATCTCTTGCGCCTCTTTCTGTAACGCTTCTCCCGGTGAAGATTCGCCGGCTTCTCCTGCTTGCTTTGCCGCGGCGGCAAACATCACATAATAATCTCCCACAAAATGATCTCCTTTTTTCGATGGTTTTCGCGCCTTCCCCCACTTCTGGTACGCCAGCATCGATTGACAGATATGGATCCCTCGATCATTGATGATGTTTACGGGATAGACGGTATTACCCTGAAAGCGGAGGATTCTTGTCATGGCATTGCCCAGAGCCATATTCCGGACATGGCCGAGGTGGAGCGGCTTGTTCGTGTTTGGTCCGCAATACTCTAAAACTATTTTCTGTGTACCTTTTCCTACGCCGTAGTTCTTCTTGAGCTTGCGGATGGAGGAGATTGTTTCCTGCGCCAGAAAAGATTTATTGAGAAAAAAATTGAGGTAAGGACCAGATACTTCCACGCGAGAAAGAAATGAAGGAAGTTTTATCTTCTGTTGAAGCTGCAGCGCAGCGTCGCGGGGATTGCCCCCTAACTTAAAACAAGGAAATGCGTAATCTCCTAATGCGGGGTCCGGAGGGATCGTAACTCCCGTCTCGATTTCTGAAGGAAAGAGCTTTGTTTCTTTGACTAAGAGAGAAACGATCTTGGCGCGAAAATCCATGGTTTCTTGGAATGATAGTCTATTTATTAAAGTTTCTTTATCTATTCTCAAGAGGAGAAAAACATTTAAGGAGGGAGAAATGTTCTGTCATTTTAATGTTTGATATCATCTCGATGAGGGATTTCTCGAAGGAGCAGATTCTGACTATTCTTGATGTGGCTGATGACGTCAAGCGAGCAATTCATGATAAAGCAGTTCATGGCAGTACTTTTCGTCGCCGCTTTAAACGAACATACGGAAAGCCTCTCGAGAAGCTGTTGGAAGATGTCACTGCCGCGGTGATGTTTGTAGAGAACAGCACGCGTACTCATTATTCTTTGAGGACTGCTGTGACCAGAGCAGGGGGATATGTTGACGGCTTCTCTTCTGCGGAGGAAACATCCCTTAAGAAAGGTGAAACATGGGCGGATACTGCTGCGATGTTTGCGCTCTACGGGTATAATCTCTTAGCGATGCGGACGACTACCGAAGGGATCCCTCGCTGGACAAAGGAATTTCTCCGCCAAAAAAACGAACAGGTTCAAGAGCAGCATCGTTCATTGGGGCTTCCGTATGGCTACACTGTTCCGATGATCATTAACGGGGGTGATGGAAAGAACCAGCATCCTACCCAATGCCTTCTTGATCTGATGACCATCCGAGAGATCGCCCGCGGTGAAGGAAAAGGACTAGATGGGCTAGATGTCGCCTTGCTGAACGATCTGAAGTATGGGAGAACAAATGCGTCATTAATGTCCATTGCGCATCACTTTGATTGGACACTGCATTTTGCTCATCCGCAACGTTTCGGACCGCCGCAACACCGGCTGAAAGAACTGCAACGGCGCGGTGTGGAAATGCATCATCATGGTGATGATTTTCTCAGCGCGATGCGTTCTGTATTCGTCGCCTATCACTGCCGGCCACAGAAAGAGAGAGTTGGCGCAGGAGAGGATTTGATGACGATTAAGGAAATAGGGAGGCAAACACAAGCACGATATGATCTTCTTGGAGATAAAGCGCCGTATCTGCTCCATCCGCTCCCCGTCGATGCAGAGACATTTGAAGAGATTTCGTATGATCTCATTTTCCATCCTAAAAATTTCACCGCATTCCAGGCTGCGAATGGACTCTACGCGAGAATTGCGGGGATAGCATTGGGCTTGGAAAAAGTGAAGGGTTTTTTTAGTTCATCAGAAAGCGAAGTGTGCGAGGAAGTGTCGCTTCAGGATCTCCCGATTACTGAAGGAAGACAAAAAATAATTCATCCTCGTTCGGGATATATTGAACACGAAGGAATCGTTCTCGACCATATTCCCGAAGGGAGAGGCCGGCGCCTCGCAGGAGTGCTGGGATTAGAACATGAGGAAGTTCCCAAAGTGATCTCGGATTATATGCCTTCCCATGATGGAAAACGACGGAAGGACATGATCAAGATCCATGGACAGTATACATTGACTCTGCAGCAATATCAAGCGATGGCGTTGATTGCACCAGATATCTCCGTGAGCATCATCGAGCATGGCAAAGTTGTGAAGAAAGTACGACCACAATTAGGATCAACGATTGAAGGACTTGTTCGCTGCGGGAACGATGCCTGCGTGACGAACGTCAAAAAAGAACATGTCGCTCCGAAACATACTGTTTTGGATGTCCAAGGCACTCGGGTTGTCAACTGTCATTACTGCGAGATTGAAGAAACGGTGATGGATGTCTACAAAGCAAACCGGTTTTTGTATATTGGTGAATAAGAGATCACTTCACAACAACTTTCTTCTTCGTCCGATGCAATGCATAGGTCTTAACTTTCCCGTTGCAGAAAGTTTCAATTAGCGACTGCAATTCTCCAATTACCCGTTCTTGCTGTTTTTTGGAAACTGGCGGAAGAATCTCTAGATGGATCAACACTTCTTTGGTATCGGGAGTGGGGGTAGTCTTTTGATTTTTCCAATAGTCTAGCTTTGCGCCAAGGATTCGGGCAGCATCACGGTAATAGACATCTCCTTTTTTAAGGCGGCGGAGAAAACCAATTTTTGTCTTCCCTTGGACAACATCAAATTGAATGTCGCCCTTCAACGCATGGATATCGTCCGCTGCAAGCGGAAGGATATGCTTCAGGGAAAGATAACGGACGAGATTGGTAATCGTCGTCTTCGTTGATACTTCTTTTCCACGAAGCACTTGTTGGATCAAATGTTCTACGGAAGTCTGATAGTGCCGTGCGTCTTTCCCAAATTCCTGCTGTGCTACGTTCCACGGAGAGAGCAGCATATGGTTCTTGAGCGTTTCACGGTTAAACGTCAGACGGATAACGTTCTCTACTTCTTTTAACAGATGGATCGATTCTTCAACCTTGCTTCTATTGTCAAGATCTCGTGCATGAAGAAGAATGAGAGTAAAAGTAGGATGAAGACGGGCGAAAACAGGGGGAGCGATGCTGATGTTCATGATCCGCCTCGTAATTTTGCCCAGAGACGAGCAAAAAAACCCTTGCGATGGACAGAATGGGATACCCCGAAATGCTTATTGAGATGATCTAAGTCGTAACGGATATCTTTTAGTAAATTTACTTTCTTACGCTCGTAGTAAACACGAAGGATGACTAGCAGCAGGTACAAGCCAAAGAAGCCGCCAATGATATACTTGGCAAGATCAATAAGAGGTTGAATTGTCGTCTGCAGCGGTTGGGTAAGATCAGCAAGCAGGGACGGCGGGATTTGTCCTTCCTGGAAACTCTCCGGAGAATTGATTAAATCTCTATTGAAATCTTCAAATTCTTGAGCGAAGGAGGAAGCAATAGAGAACAGGAAAATGAACACAAAAAAAACTATTCTTTTTCTCATCATACCACCTTTATTGACAGGAGGAAAAGAATGTATTTATAGGTTTCGCTGAAACGCAGGAGTCTATTTTGGATTTATAGGAATTACCTTTCCTTATTTTACTCGTAAATCATGGAACAGACATTTACAACACCGTATCATTCCTCTCGACAGAGTTCAGAGAGGTAGCGGTGGAGAACGATCGGCAATACTGTATCCTGTAAATCATATGGTTCCGTGCCGCCTACCACAACAACGGTCTCCAACCTTTTGCGATCACGTTCTTTACGTAAGGCAAGATCAAGTGTTTCGTAGCAAGATTGAAATGTTGGCAGGAGCTCAATTTCTTGTTGTTCATCATGCATCTGAATCCGTACCGTGTACACCGCAATGCTCTGCTCTGGTTGAAGAGTAGGGATAAAGAAACGAGCTTCAGCGAGATAGTCATGACCAACAATGTCATTTGGAAGAATTCTTGATCTGATCTCACGTTCTGCAGCGGATTCGATCTCTGACAACGTATCAAGTCTCTCTGTCGTCTGAGAAATGAGAGGATACAACCGTTCTAGTGTCTCATGGATTTCTCCCTGAACAACAGGGATAGGAAAGAGATAGTCGTCAAATTCCAAGCCATAATATCTAAATGGAAGTTCTTCAGGATCGTGCCGATGCAGTTCCACAAGACCTTTTCTAAAGAACAGAAGTTTTCCAACAACATCATGTGCTATCGAAAGGTAGGGATGCAGCGCTTTACGTTCGACGGCGTCATCTAAAACCGTGCCGTAGGAAACGACAATCTTCTCGAGATCATTTAGATTGAATAACGGAAAAGGAATACTTTGATAAATCGTGGATAACGTTTCTTTATGTTTCTCAAGAGGAGAAGAACCCATGTGTTCTCAAAATGAAACTGATTTTTAAATGTATGGAGAAGGAACTGCGTGACGAACAAAAATGTTTATAAATAAGCTCTGAAAAGAGGGAAATGGCCCCGCTGTGGCCTAGTCACAGCCCCGTGGAAGAGCAGTTGTGCTCTGCGGACTGTAGCGGACTAGCATAGGACCCTTTGGTCTCCCTCGAGAGAGAAAGGTCTTGACCTCGGTTCGAATGAGAGATTGTGTTTGTAAAAGCATCATCTTTCAGAACGTCCGAGCGGGGCTACTTTTCTATACTGTTTTGACAGAGAGGACTTTCTGGCACATTTATTACAAGAGATAACGAACTCTCTTCAAGAAAACTTACTTCTTCTGTGCAGTTATCTTCTGGAACTTGTCTTTCATGTCTGCTAAAAGACTAAATTTGTGCTTCAAATCTTTCAAATCGTGACATTCTACAATCACGCCGCTGAACTCTAACTCCATAAAATTGCCGACGTTCTTCATCTTGATTTTCTTCATCTCTGGTGCTGAAAACAGGGAAAGAACATCGTCTAAATATTTCTTCGTCGCAAACCGCCACGTCTCTTGATAGAGATGCAACTGGTGTTTTCCATTGTAGGTCTTGAACAAAATACCCATTTCTGCGTGAAAGAGGGACTTATTTATAAGCTATTGGGTTCATTTTCACAAAAATAACTACTGTTTTATTTCTCTAATGCTCGTTCAATCTTTGTCAATTCCCAACAGTTCAAGAGATCTTTTTTTTCTAACCATCCCCGGCGCGCCATCGTTAATCCTAAAGAATATGAACTCAAATGGTGGACGGCATGAGCATCAGCACTGAGTGCAAAACGGCAGCCGGCATCTCGCGCATTCTTAACCTGCTCGCCGGGAAGGTCCATCCTTGAGGGAGAGCCATTAATTTCTAAAAAAACAGCATTTTTCTGCGCCGTTTCATAGACATCGTCGAGATTCAGCTGGAGAGGGGGACGCTCATTGAGCATCCTATCTGTGGGATGTCCTAGAATATTCACGGGATATTTTTCCATCACTCCACAGACGCGGTTGGTCATCTCTGCAGCGCTCATTTTCGTCGCAAGATGTACGGAAGCGATCACGACATCCAATTCCTTCAAGCGTGCAGCAGATAACGGTAATGTTCCATTTTTGAGAATGTCTATCTCTACACCGGAGAAAACACGAATTCCTACTTTCTTTCGAACACTCTCAATTTCCTTGAGGTATCCATTGAGGCGTTTCTCGGTCAGAGGATTTGTAATTCCCACGGGGCCAAAGTGGTCATTGAAAGAAATAAATTTTAATTTTAACTCTTC
>JACQNF010000011.1 GCA_016203215.1 Candidatus Woesearchaeota archaeon | reverse complement strand
TCTTTTAATTGAGTGAAAGAACTATTTACGCCACAAGAACAAGCGTTATTCAAGAGATTGAACACACCGCGCAAAATTCAAGATTTTCTCGATGATATTCCCATCAACTTTGAACCGGAGGGTGATACCTGTTTCTCACCGCGAATGGTGTTACAAAAAAAACGTGCCCACTGCATCGAAGGGGCAATTCTTGCAGCAGTGATCCTACGATTTCACGGACACCAGCCATTAATCCTCGATCTGGAAACAACGAGAGATGATTTGGACCATGTTGTTGCTCTTTTTCGCGAGAACAACTGCTGGGGAGCAATTTCAAAAACAAATCATGCCGTCCTGCAATACCGGGAGCCAGTCTACAAAACAATTCGGGAATTAGTCATGTCTTTCTTTCATGAATATTTTAAGAATGATACAGGCAAAAAAACACTCCGCAGTTTTAGCAAACCGATTAATTTAAAAATCTTTGACAACAAAAACTGGATGACTGCTGAAGAGCAAGTCTGGTATATTGCGGAACATCTCGCAGGTACGAAGCATATTCAGATCTTGTCACGAACACAGGAGAGACGTTTGCGCCCGGCAACGGCGATAGAACGACGATACGGTGAAATTATCCAATGGAAAGACCCAGTACAGAAATAGTGACCATTCCCGTACAGGAAAGCCTAGTAGTACGTGAAACAACATACGGTGCGGGGAAAGGGGTCTATGCGCAAAGACAATTGCTCGCCGGTGAAGAGGCGTTTATTTTTGGTGAAAAGATCGTTCCGTGGGCGAAAGCAACTCATCGAGGGATTCAATTAGGAAGGAATAAATGGTTGGAGCCGCCGAAAGAAAGTTTTGGTTTCTACTTGAATCATTCTTGCTCGCCTTCCTGCGGGTTTCAACTTCCAAATAAAATTGTGGTGTTGCGGGAGATGAAAGAAAGTGAGGAAATCACAATTGATTATTCTACGGTTGTCCATACTCAAAAATGGGAGATGGACTGTTTATGCCAGAGTCCTCAGTGCCGAAAAATAGTGAAGAGTTATCTGAATATGCCTCCAGAATTTCAAGAGAAGTATACGCAATGGAATTCATGGGAAGGATAAAAATTAAGAGATTATTTATTTTCGCGGCTGAGATAATCAGCTAAGATTGAATAGAGACCCCCACCATTAAAGAAGGAGAAAGCTTCTCTTACTTCTTTGCCCGTCAATGATTTTCTAGATCTTTCCTCGAGAGTATCTGATCGATTTCCGATAAAAGGAACCAGAATTACCGTTTCAACTAGAGTTCTTTCTCTGTTCTTTGAACCATTTGTAGGTACAAGATAAACAGAAACCATCGGGGGGCAGTGCCCGTAAACACGTCCTAGAGCATGACGAAGGGACAGCCGGACGTTTTGATCAGGCAAAGATTCACGCAACTCTTCTGGCACAGCAATACATTGATCCTTGAGATAATTTTCATTGCCACCAGTAACTTGAAATCCAGATTCCTGCCTTCGAATGAGATACAACATCTTTTTTTCACTCCATAAAAATTTAATGAGCCTGCCCGGATTTGAACCGGGGTTTGCGGGTGGCTTCAGGATTCCTACCGAAGCCCGCCGTCCTATTTGCCTTATGTGAAAATATCCAGGCTAGACTACAGGCCCATTCTCTAGCCTCACTCTCAGAATTCTTCTTAAACTTTTCGCTTATGAAAAAAAGCGGACCTGGGGAGATTTGAACTCCCGACCCCGACATCACTCCTCCGCTAACTCTCTTCATCCTGAAACAGGAATCGTATAGTTTTCTTCACAGGGGCTTATTAGGAGTGTCGTGCCCTATATGCCCTCAGAGATCCAGGCTGGGCGACAGGTCCATAGTAGACAAGCAGGGATCTTCCTTTAAGTATTTTGTGACAGAATGTGTATATTCGGTTCGCCATCACGACAGGCAGGTAAAAATATCCATTGTACAATTGAGTGAAGAAAAGCTTATTAATTATGAGCAGACTAAAGCAATCTTTATAAGGGAATAGCGAATCCCACAGAACAAGGCTCCGTAGCTTAGCAGGTGGAGCGGTCGGCTGTTAATTTCAAAGGAGAAACCGACAGGTCGCCAGTTCGAGATGGTCTTGATTGCCACGAAAGTCTGGCCGGAGCCGCCTTTTTTAATCGATAGGCATAAAATGAACATAGGCAACATCACGCCATCATCCGGGACGGTCACACTTAACGGATGGGTCCATGACCTGCGAGATTTAGGGGGTGTCAAATTTCTTCTGCTAAGAGATTCAACAGGAATTATTCAAGTGACCATTGTCACAAAAAATATGTCTCCCGAGATCAGCGAAATCATCAAGCACCTTACTCCCGAATCGGTGATCAGTGTAAATGGTTCCGTCCAAGCAAACGAGAAAGTTAAAAGCGGCCTAGAAGTGATCCCTGCAACGATCACTCTTCATTCTCTTGCAAAGCCAGAATTGCCGATCTCCGTCACGGAAAAAGCGATCACCACCGGCCTCGCAAAACGCCTTGATTGGCGATGTTTAGATCTACGAAAATTAAAGCATCAAGCTATTTTTCGTGTCCAATCTGCCCTCCTGGAAGGGATGAGCACGTATCTCCTCAACGATGGCTTTTGTCAGGTTTTTACGCCATGCATCCTCGGTGTCGCCTCAGAATCAGGATCAGAAGTTTTCCCGCTAATTTACTTTGATCGAGAAGCATTTCTCCGCCAGGATCCGCAGTTGCATCGTCAGCTGACAATTGCCGGAGGAATGCCCAAATTATTTGACATAGGTCCAGCGTGGAGAGCAGAATTATCTCATACCAACAAGCATCTGTGCGAACATCGTGTCTGCGCTGTTGAGTCTGCATTTATCAACGATGAATTTGATACGATGAGTCTTGAAGAGCAGGTGATCATTGCGGCGTTGACGAACGTCAAGAAAAAATGCGCAAAAGATTTGGAATTGCTAGGCGTAGAATTAACAATTCCCACGGCTCCTTTTCCCGTTCTTTCATTTCCAGAAATTTATGAGATCGTCCGAAAACGTGGAAAGAAAATTGAATATGGAGACGATTTAGATTCAGAGGCAGATAAGTTGATCTGGGAGTATGTCCAGCAAGAATTAAAATCTGAATTCTATTTCATCAATCGCTTTCCTTCACGGATAAAACCGTTCTATGTCATGAGAAATGATGCAGACCCACAATGGGCGCGCTCTGTCGATCTCAATTTCAAGGGCTTGGAATTAAGTTCTGGCGGACAACGTGAGCACCGCTTTCCTCAATTGATGGAAAATGTTAAAAGAAAAGGGATGAAAGAGACAGAAGTGCAATGGTTCACTCAATTCTTTGAGTACGGTGTTCCACCCCATGGTGGATTTGCCATCGGTATCGAGAGATTAACGATGAGCCTTCTCGCCATTGAAAACGTGCGGGATTGTGTTCTGTTCCCCCGCGATCCGGAGAGACTGGTGCCATGAGTTCTCCGCTAACGATCACAAAAGAAATAACAGAAGAAGTAACAAAAGAGATAGGCAGAGCATCACAGCTACAGTTGACTGAGAGCGAGG
>JACQNF010000004.1 GCA_016203215.1 Candidatus Woesearchaeota archaeon | reverse complement strand
GTGATCATTTGTGTTCACCTTCCTTCACGATCGATCCGAACCCGTCTTCTTCGATTTTTTGTGCCAATTCATAATTTCCTACGGCTACGATGTCTCCCTTGGATAAGACCGCAACGGTATCCGGCGGCAAGATTTCTAAGAATTTAGAATAGTGTGTGATGATGAGGATTCCGCTCTGTGTCATCTTTTGAAGATGTCGTATGCCTTCAGCGACGATGCGGATGGCATCAACATCGAGACCAGAGTCCGTCTCATCTAACACGATGTACCGAGGCCTGAGAAGTAATAACTGGAGCACTTCCATTTTTTTCTTCTCCCCGCCGGAGAAGCCGTGGTTAAGGTATCGTCGGATGAATTCAGAATTGAGCTGTAGTGAAGTTACTGCTTCTTTCAGGATGGAATGAAATTCCACTACAGAATGAGGCTTCTCTCCCTGCGCTTCTCTTTGCGCATTTACGGCGGCGCGCAGGAACTTACCGATCGTGATGCCCGGCAGGGAGGGTGGATATTGAAATGAGAGGAAGAGTCCTGCCTTTGCTCGTTCATCTGGCTTTAATGATGTTATCTCTTTGCCGTCGAGAAATATTTGCCCTTGGGTGATCGTGTATTTGGGGTGCCCCGCGAGGACATTGGCGAGTGTTGACTTTCCTGAACCATTCGGACCCATCAATGCGAGGATTTTACCTGGCTCAAGCGCGAGTGATATATTACGTATGATCTGCGTTCCTTCGACTTCAACTGTAAGATTCTTGATTTCAAGTGTCATTGTTTTTCTCCTTCATTGCGAAGCGTATTCTCTGTTTTATGGAGAGCGGCATGTTCATCCTGTTTATGTTCGATGGCGTTCTGAATGCCTTCTCTGAATGTCTGTACGGCAAGCAGGGCGCATTTCTGGCGAAGATGGCTGATCGGGATACCGAGGAGCGCTATCATCTTTTCGTCTGGAAAGGAAGATGCCTCGTGGGTCTTTTGTTTCTTCAACTCTTCCGTCAAGAGTGATGCTGCCGCCTGGCTGATCGCACAGCCATAGCCTTCAAATGAAATATCGTGAATTATCCCTTCATGAATATCTGCGTATATTTTGATGCGGTCGCCGCAGAGAGGATTTGCTTTCTCGTGAGCGATGGTGTACTGCGCAAGGGAATGTTTATTTAAGGGACTCTTATAGAGCTCGAGGATGCGCTCTTTATACAGTTCTTCATCTACTGCCTCTCTCGGTTCGTGTTTATTCTCTTCGTACGCCGTTGATCGGCTTGTGGTCATGAGTGAAATACCTGTTGTGCTTTTGTAATACCCCTCACTAATGCATCGATGTCTTCTGTTGTATTATAAAGATAGAACGATGCGCGCGCCGTGCCCTCGGTGAGATTCAATCTCTTCAATAGGGGAATAGTGCAGTGGCGTCCGGCGCGGATAGCTACTCCTTCTCCATTGAGGATTTCTGCAAGATCGTGGGGATGAATTCCTTCGACGGTAAACGAGATGATTGCGCCAGCCGTCTTCTGCGGACCGACGATCCGTACTCCTGTGTTCTTGTGTAATTGTTCTAGCGCATAACTCCGAAGTGTTGCTCCGTGTTCTTCAATGTTCTTCAATCCTCTTTCGTTCAGGAAAGTAAGCGCAGTAGCCAAACCGATGGCTCCTGCAATGTTGGGTGTTCCTGCTTCGAAGCGATGGGGTGGCGGAAGCCACGATGTCTTTGCAAGTGCTCTCTTTTCTGTTCTCTTTTCGTGGGTTGTTTCAATTACTTTCGGAAATGCGCTCTCTTCTATCATGATCTCTTCGACCATTCCTCCGCCGTACGCTGACGGTTCCATTTTCTGGAGTAATCTTTTCTTTCCGTAGAGCACGCCGATCCCTGTCGGACCGCAGGTCTTATGTCCTGAGAAGACCAGAAAATCGCAATCGAGATCGTTGACATTGACAGGCATATGTCCTACCGATTGAGCCGCATCAATCACCGTTACAGCGCCTTGAGTGTGGGCAAGTTGAATCAGTTCTTTTGCAGGAGCAATTGTTCCGAGCGTATTGGAGACGTGCGCAAATGCCACGATCTTCGTTTTTGCCGTGATCAACGTCCGCGCTGTTACGAGATCTAACTCATATTCTGTTGTTAGGGGGATGTACCTCACGGTTGCTTTTTTCTCACGCGCTAACTCTAGCCACGGGAGCAGGTTCGAATGATGTTCCATAATGGTAAGAACGATCTCGTCTCCTGGCTGAAGGCGTGAGCCAAGCATCCGTGAAAGCTGATTTAGACCCTGCGTCGTTCCGGAGGTAAAGATGATTTCATCTGTCTGCGCCCCGATGAATTGAGCGACGACGTCCCGGGCGTGTTCGTATGCCATCGTTGCTTTTTCTGCAAGATGATGAATCCCTCGGTGGATATTGGCGTTTGTCGTTCGGTAAAACAGGTCTAGAGCGTCAAGTACTTCTTGCGGTTTTTGTGTCGTAGCCGCGTTGTCTAGGTAGACGAGACGTTTTCCGCGTACGGATGTTCGGAGAATGGGAAATGGGGGTGTTTGTTCCATCACATGCCTTCTATCTCTAATTCAATGAGTTTATTGAGTTCCACGGCGTATTCCAACGGGAGCTCACGAATAATGGGATCGATGAAACCGGCGACGATCATTTGGATTGCCATTTCCTCGCTGATTCCGCGGCTCTGGAGGTAGAATATTGCTTCCTCGCTGATCTTTCCTACCTTTGCCTCGTGAGCAGCATCAACATCATTATTACTGATTTTTAATTCGGGGATGGTGTTAGAGACAGATTTCTCATCGAGGAGGAGTCCATCGCAGATGACGCTGGTCGTTGAACCTTTTGCATCAGGCATGATCTTGACCAAGCCGCGATAGCTGGCAATCCCCCCGTCCTTGCTAATGCTCTTTGAATGGATTGTTGAACTCGTATGGGGAGCGACGTGAATCGCCTTTGCGCCGATATCTTGATATTGTCCCGCGCCGGCGAATGCGATCCCGAGACTGTCAGACCGTGCGCCTTCTCCACGGAGAATAGAACAAGGATAGAGCATTGTTGTTTTGCTCCCCATGTTCCCCGAAACCCAGATCATCGTCCCGTCTTTGTCGACGAGCGCTCGTTTTGTGTTCAGATTGTAGACATTCTTGCTCCAATTTTCGATAGACGAGTAGTGCATCTTGGCATTGTTCTTGACGAAGATCTCAACGCACCCGGCATGAAGGGAATCTTGCTGATACCGTGGCGAAGAACAGCCTTCAATATAATGCAATTCTGCATCCTCATCGATGATGATCAAGGTGTGTTCAAATTGACCTCCTTCCTGTGCGTTCATGCGGAAATATGCTTGGAGAGGGAGATCGACCTTCACTCCTTTTGGCACGTAGATAAATGTCCCGCCGCTCCACACTGCGGCATGAAGCATGACGAACTTATGATCGTTTACAGGCACACATGAGGTCATGAAATGCTTCTTGACGAGATCGGGATATTTTTGGACTGCGACGTCCATGTTTTCAAAGATAACGCCTTTCTCTTTCAGTGTTTTCTCCAAGTTATGATACACTACAGAGCTGTCAAATTGCGCTCCCACGCCAGACAGCGCTTTTTTCTCCGCTTCGGGAATACCGAGGCGGTCAAATGTTCTCTTGATCTCTTCTGGTACATTTTCCCATCTGTCTGTCTCTTTCGCATTCGGATCGATGAAGAAGACGATCTTGTCGAAATCAAGATCTTTCAGACTTGGCCCCCACGAAGGAAGAGTCGTCTTTTGAAATAATTCCAACCCTTTGAGCCGCTTTTCTAACATCCATGCTGGTTCATTCTTCGTTTTGGAGATTAAGCGGACAATCTCTTCTGATAGTCCTGGCGCTGCGGTATAACGAGCAGTATGGTTATCGGCGGCATCAAAGAGCTCGCGGTTGAGATTGAGTTCTATCTTTGGTTTCTGTTCGATAGTATCTTGCGGTGGGTTAGTTGTCATGAACCATTAACAATCGTTAATTTATTTATAAATATTGCTGAAGATGTTGTTATGACTTGAGAGAGATGACAGAAGAAAAATTTATAAAGAAGCGTCTGTTTGAGTCAACATACAGAATAATCAATAGAGAGGATAACAGAAAACAATGAAAAAAATTTCAGATATTTCAAAACTGTTCGACAGGCCAGACTTTGCTCAGCAATTACTCTCTCGTTTGCAACGGGAGGACGGAACAATTGCGTGGGGTAATCTAGGTAGGAAAGTGAGCATCGATGCACTCTACGACCATCTTGCATGGCGTCCGGTAGAATACAGTACGAAGACCTTGCTTGGGCTTATTTCCGATTACGAGCAGAGAGGACTTGCTGCAGCTCGAGAAGTGGACCAGTATGCTCCTCCTCCGGCGATAGAACCATTCAACTATGGTCGGCGATCGGAATTACAAACATTAGACACCTATGAAAGAGGAGCACACCGTCATTCCGAGTTGGAGTAGAGACGTTTTTTAACTCTTTCTTTTCTCATTGTTTGTATTCGGTTTATCATTGCGATGGGCAACAGAGTGTCGGCTGATCTTTTTTCGCATAATTCAACAGTTTATCCACAAAATTCCTCCGTCAAGTTATTCCACATTTTTTAACTTAACATGCACCATCCAGGGATATAGCAATGTAATCAGCCCATACAACACGAAGACAGGAAGATACTGCTGATGGAAGAAGAAAAACGCGGCTATGGCCAGAGTTGAGGCACGGCCAACATTCAGGCAAAATTCTCGACTTTTCCAAAATGTGGCAGTTGCCGCTTTCTCGTCAAGAGAAATCGCTAAGCGTAACGGCGAAGATAATCCTGTGAGAAGGGTAAAAAATCCAACGACAACAAACCATTGTATCTTTGTCTTGACGAAAATAAACCCCAGAATTGTGATCGTAGTAGCGATAAAGAGGTACGAAAGGAGCGTCTTGCGTCTGTGCAGCGTATCTGAACGGCGTGAGAGGAAAACAGCAAGGATAACTGCGAGCGCGCCGAGATAACTTAAAAAAATACCGACATCACTTTCCGTCTTGAAAAACAAGAGGCCATACGTCGGAAGAATCACGCCTCCAAAGAAATGGATCGCTCCCTCGAGGAACGTGATGGACTTTAATCCTTTATATTCGCGAAGCCCGTTCCAAAATGGAGTTGTTTCTTTTTCTTTTGGAAGGAGATAGAATCCTAGTACTGCGGGAATGAGATAGAGGACCGCGGTGAGACTGAAGAGAACATGAAACCCCCAAAGACGGATCACGAATGCGCCGAGCGGCGGGAGGAGAAGTGAGGCGATTCCCGGTGCGAGGAAATAGAACGATGAATGTGTCGCGTGTTTCCCCTGTTCCGCGTGGCGAAAGAACAGCCAGTTTAACGGCACCCAATAAAATGTAGTGATTAATGCTAACAATATCACATACAGAAAATAGGAGGCGGGCGAAAACCAGACAAAGAGCAGGGCCGCGAGACTATGCAGCACGAAACCGAGGATAATGAAGTTCCGTAGACGGAAAAACGGAATGATCATAATACAAAAAGACGCGAGGGAAGTATAGAGAACATACAACAAAATAATCTGCCAGAGTGAATACCCGTTCTGTTGCAGAAAAAAAGGGACAAAACTAAAGGAAAAGACGGCAATTGCCGTATTCAGCGTCAAGAAGAGAAAGCCTCTATTTGAGAGAAGAGTTTTTTTTGCAGGAGGGGAGGAAGTCATGGTCTCACATTGGCACAACGAGAATTAGATCAGTTCTTTCTTTGATTTCCAGAAGAAGAATCCTAATATTCCAAACGTGATCGCGGGAGAAAGCCAGTTTGGCACGTGTACACCAAACCCATCTGCAATCATGATTAACCCGAGCGCGAAGACGGAATACATCGCGCCATTCTTAAGATACTTATACTTCTTGATCCGTTCGATATTGCCGATTGTTAATTGTCGTACAACGATTGCGCCAAGACCGTTCCCGAGAAGGATGATCGGAATGGAGAGAGTAAATGCAAATGCGCCGAGGACGCCGTCGATTGAAAATGTCGTATCGATAACTTCTAAATATAAGATCTTGCTCCAATCGCTGAGATTCGTTTGGTGGTGAAGCATCTCGTGCTCTGCCTTTTCTGCATTCTGCTTGAAGCCGTGCGTGATAAAGAAGACGGTCGAGCCGACGACTGCGCCAAAGGCAATAAAAGGATCTCTCTTCATCGCGTACCAAACGAGGGCAGTGAGAATGATTGAAACGACAGCATAAAACCAAACTGCCTGCTTAGCAAAGAATCGCTCTGCGTGCAAACCGATAATTTTTGGCTCCATAAAAAGCCAGTGGAAAAAGAGGAAGAGGAGGAATACGCCGCCGCCCATCAACAAGATCGGCGCAGATGCTTCGACAGCCTGGATGACCAGAGGATCAGAGCTAAACGTCGCGGTCAGCGAGCCGAGAAAACCCAGCGAAGGATTTGTCGCCCAGATGATAAGCCACGGAAGGAGACCTCGAACGATAAAAACTGCAAAGAGCATTCCCCAGAGAAGGAACCAGCGGCGTGCTTTCTGGGACATCGTCCGCAGTACTTCTGCATTTATGACTGCGTTATCGATACTGCTTACGGTCTCAAAGAGGGATAATCCAAGGACAATCAGAACAAATGACCAAATGTCAATCATGGCTTTGTTTCGCGTTGAAATGGGTTAATAAAGATTTCGAAGGTCGGTATGAATTTAGTTCGCTACGACGATTCGGCGGGCGGAGTTATCTCTTCTTCATCTCCACAAGAACAATATCCCCTCGTATACAAATTTCAGGCCGATAACACCAATCGCGACCAAGACAATGCGGCGGAACATTTTTTGAGGAATGTATCGAACAATTTTCTTCCCGGTAAACGAGCCAAGAAGAGCAATGATTACAAGAAAAGGCACGGCATAGAACAGATCTGGCGTGAGAAAACCGCTGGCAAGGTAAATGGGGATTCTGGTTAGATCTACTGCTAGCGATATCAGCGCAGCCGTCGCAATATATGCAGATTTCTCTAAGCGCATGGAGGCCAGGAACGCACCGCGGAGAGCGCCGCCGGTCCCGATTAGTCCGGCAAAGAAACCGGAAAGACTCCCCCCGAGAAGATTGTTTCTCATCGTCGGTTGGAGGAAGAAGTGATTCTTCCATGAGAGAAGAACATAAAAGACAAGAAAGAGACCAAGAATCATCTTTAACAAAATCTGCGGTGTATAGTTCACGATCGCGGCACCAACCACTGTAAAGATTATGCTCGGGATGCCAAAACGAAGGATAATCGCGAAATCTATTCTCCGATGGAAAAGGAGTACCCGCCACCCGCTTCCGGAGAGATGGAAAATGGCAACGAGAATCAACGCCGTAGGGAAATCCATCCAGAAAAGAGCGATCGGCAAGAGAAACGTTGACGAACCAAACCCTGCAACCGTGCCGATAACTTCAGAGAAGAACGCCGCAACCCAGAATAAAATGGGGATCATCATTAAGATCATGATGAGAAATTATTTAAAAGTATGCTGTTCGCAAAGAGGAACAAGGTGATCAGAGCGGAGAGTAGACAATAGAAACAATAGTCCTTGATGACGAAAATCTGCAGATAGAGCAGGAAGAGAGAAAAGAGGAGGGAGCCGCCCGTTCCCATGAGGAAGAGAAAGAGAATCGTCGCTTCTCGCGTTGGCAGAAGAAAGAGCAGAATTACACCGTCAAGCAGAAGGGCGAAAAATACTGCTCCCAAAACTTCATTGCGGATACCGAAGACAGATGACCATCTGCTCTCTGTGACAATGTTGCAGTCATGGTTTAGAGGGCAGACGAGTGGCTTCTTCTGATAATGTTTCCAAACAAGATACAGAGAATTAGCAAAGCCTAAGATCGACAGGACAAGAAACAACGCTATCAGCTGAAGATTTACGATGATACACCCACCTCTTTGAACGAAAAAACCATCAACGCCACTGCGGCAAAAAGCAAAGCAATATCTCGGAAGACGATGTCAAGAACACCGATGTTAAAGATGACGATCGATGCCAATGAAAGGCTAGCGAACAAACTAGAGTAAAATTGTTTCTTGCCGCTCATCAACCATATTCCGATACAGATATCAAAAAGACCATGTACAAAGAGAAAGACTTCTCTCGGGATGACTACCCCCAGCCAGTGTGGGACAAAACCAATCCATGCCGACGAATTAAGAAGTGTTGAAATCCCTGCATAAAGAAAGACCACCGCTAAGCCGGTGCGAAGAAAAAATGTCGCTAGTTTTTGTTCCTTGCCAAGACGGTCTTCACGATCTTGACGGACAGATTGGCTACGTGAACTGGCCATATTCATCATTCTACGATAACTGTCCCGGTTTTTCGGGGGTTGAGATGATCATGGTATTTCCAAGACCCGGTTTCTGTAAAGATAAAAGAAAATGTTTCTCCCTGAGCAAGAGCACGGCACGCGTCAAAAATCATCCCTTCGTCGGCAGTGCCGCACTTTTCAATACCTGAATGGGGGTAAACAGTATGGGTCGGATGC
>JACQNF010000010.1 GCA_016203215.1 Candidatus Woesearchaeota archaeon | reverse complement strand
GGGTTATGCGACGCTGGCACAACAGCATAATTGACCATTTGTTTTATAAAAGTTTAGATTCGAAAGTTGATCTAAAATATACTTTTCGTTGCAATCAAGAGTTTCGTCGTACTTCTGACATAATCTTTTTTAAATGATACATTTTTTAGAGGTAATATGGGCTACGACTTATTGCACCTGCTTTTGCCGCATCCTGCAGAGAAAGCCTACTGCCGTGCGCTTGAACTTGTCTCTGAACTCGCAGAAGACACCCCTTCGGAAGAAGAGATACCCCTATTCTATCCGACCCAAGGAATGCTTGAAGTGGTTGGTCAGGGAAAAGGGAAGACTGTCTACATCCATTTCGTGGATCAGCCTTTTCAAGGGAGTGTTTCCAAGCTAGAAAGGATCTGTGCCATGCCCTCTTCAACAGATCAAGAAAAAGAAGAAAAGTTTATCCTTCTCAGTACAGAGATGGAGAAATTCGAAATCCATCTCGATTTTATGCCTGAAACTCTTGTCTATGAGTTTTCCGTTGGAGATGGGATGCTCCTACGGGTCAGCAAATATGAGGGTAATTTTACTGACCCTGATTGGCGTTGGGAATCTGAAAGAAGGGGATTTGATAGATCAGGGTATGAACTGAAATCCAACCGTGCGCTTATCCGCAAAGGGTATATGCGCGCACAACAATGTCAAGAACATATTACTCGCGTATTACAGAAACCAACTCTTCGTCTCCGTGATCAAGATCTTTATCAGTTCTATCTCTCCGCAATCCAACCTGTTGCAGAAAAGAAAGCGATGGGACGGTTTATGGCTTCATTGGAGTGAGGCTTTTCTTTTTCCGGCTTTTCATCCTATTTCGAACGTGTTGATGCAACTCTCTTGTCTTCGTAATCGCCTTTCCTGCCTTCAGCTTTACCGCTTGATGATAATATTTGTAGGAAAAATATTTCTTGATACCTTCCGAATACTCATGGCCGACCCACCAAATGCCGATGATAAAAGGAACCCAGCTGAGCACATACACGATAGCAGAAATCCAGCGAAGGTATGCATCAGAGAAGTAGAAGATAAAAATAATTGAAGTAATTTTACCAATAATCAGACTAAACACAATCAGAATAATCCCAAGATAGAACCTTGTGGAAAATCTATATTTGGACATTACTAGTCTAGAAGAGTCTTGTTCTAATAAACCTTTTGACGTCATGAGAAATTCGCCGAAAGCGTCTCACCCCACCACAAGAAATCAAACCGTGATTTGATTTCTGTGCAAGAATGAAGTCGTTGCTTCATTCTTTGCATAAATGGCGGGGCTTGAACTGAGACGCTTTCTGGGATAGGCGAATTTCTGTGACACCAGAAAAGCAGAAACGATAGCATTCATCCCCGATCTAAAGATCGGGGCTTTCTGCTTTTCTCAGTGTAAAGTTTGTATTTAGTTCGCCGTCACAGCGGCAAGGCCAATGCATAGTCGTCCAACTACATTGGCTTCTTAGACCAAATCATGCACGCTGATCTGCGCCATCACAACTGAGTCATCTTTACTACAATACGGACAAACAGGTACTCGGCTTAAAAATTTATATCGACATCGTTCACAGTAAAGTTCCCGTTTGTCTTTACTCTCGGTGTGAGGAAGATACCCTCTCCGTGATTTCTGATAACACGAAAAACACTCGTACCGGCGTGTTCCCCCAACAGTATCAAAGAACCGCGTTTCTGTCTTGTCTACCGCTTTTTGGCATCGAAAGCAGGCTATGCGCGACCTGATTATGACCATCTTAATTTGAGAGAAGTCTTGCTATAAAAATTTGTCTAGTCTCTGCCGTAGGTATTTAGTTCGCCATTTCGGCGGGCAAGGCCAGGTAGTCTGTCTCGAACTACTGAGTGAAGCAGGGTAATTATTGTCGGAGAATGGGTGGTTAAACAGTTGAGGTACCTCTGTTGGAACAGAAATATTCTCCGCGAGACAGACGGCCCGCCCGCCGAAATGTCGTGGCGAACTAAATACAAACCTTCTGCCACAAATTTAATATAGGTTCGCTCCTTTGTATCTCCCATGAATTCGTACCTTCCCGTGATCAAGCCGACACCAGAAGAACAGAAACGCGTCGCCGCGGCCACGGATTCATTTATCCAAAAACTAAGTCCTCATTTAGATTCTGCAACGGCAGTCCTTGGCGGCAGTGGAGCAAAAGGAACATGGCTCAGCGGCAATCATGACTTAGATATTTTCGTCTTGTTCCCATTACGTCAGTACGCATCAAAATCAATGGAGTTATCAACATTCCTTGAGAAATCCTTGCGTCGCGCGTTCCCCCGTTTGAAGATCAACAGAATCAACGGCAGCCGCGATTATTTCCAGATGGAATATCAAGGATTTAATCTCGAGATTGTTCCTATCTTTAAGATTACTACTGCTACCCAAGCAGTAAACATTACAGATGTCTCTCCGTTGCACACCCGCTGGGTTCGCAAGCAACCTCAGAAAGTAAAAGACCAAATTCTTCTGACAAAGCAGTTCTGCCGAGCTGCCGGCGTCTACGGCGCAGAATCCACATCAATGGCCTCAGCGGCTACGTCCTGGAAATCCTGGTAAGTTACTGCGGATCCTTCGAGAAATTACTACGTGCATCATTGAAATGGAAACCGGGCGAGGTCATCGACATTGAAAATCATTATCCAAAAGGGAATGCGCTTTTCCATCTTAATAAATCAAAAGTCCGTTCTCCACTGATCGTTATCGATCCCGTTGACAAGAATCGTAATGCCGCAGCAGCACTTTCCAAAGAGAAATGGGCACTGTTCCAGAAAAACGCTGCAGCATATCTAAAGAAACCATCTTCTGCATTCTTTGAGAAGAAAATAGTGACCGTCGATGGATGGAAAAAAAATGTGCGGACAGCAGGAGAGCACGGCGTTTGGATTGACCTTCTCCTCTTACCCGGTAAAGAAGACGTCGTCGGAGTAAAACTTGTGAAAGCATTAGACTATGTAGTCAAAGAATTATCCCCTTTCACTGTGCTCTCCAGCGGATGGACGTGGGATAAATCAACACAAGCATCGCTCCACATCGAAGTTAAGACCGATCATCGTCCGCAAGAAGAGATTAAGATGGGGCCGCCATTAGCACTTACCTCATTCGTCACTGATTTCAAGAAGAAAAATAAGAACACGTACGTGGAAAAAGGACGCATCGTTGCAAAAATAAAAATTTCCAAAACATTATTACACGAAGTGATAGCATCGATTCTCAAGAAAGAATATATTCAAGAAAAAATCCAATCTGTGCAAGGTATCACTGTCGTGTAAGAACATAAACAGTGCAAAATCTAAAAATATAAATACTTCTTCTGTCTATTTGGGGGCATGGTGAACGTTGGTGTCAAGGCTCAATGCCGGGTGTGCGGTCTTCTTGCTCCTGCAGACGAATTTCGACTGCACTACAAGTTTAAGCAAGCCGTCTGCGCTCGCTGTTACAGCGGCCGAACTGAACAGGAGAAGCAGAAAGAGGAGCTGAAGAAAAAGAAAGAAGAGATTGCTCGTCCACCAGGATGGGATGAAGTTGATGAGTATCTCACAAAAACATCACAGCAACGACGTGAAGAACAGCAGATGCAGTTTTCTAAAATCCCTGGAACGGATCAAGTGAAGTGTCTCTGTTTTCATTGCAAGTATTCTTTTAAGTATGATGCCCTGCGAAAACTTCCCGTGAATTGCCCTTATTGTAACACAGAAGTTCCCCGCTTGCGCGATTTCAACAGCTTATGATTTTAGAAAATGTACGCTACTACGTACAGCACCTTCAGAATCCGAGAAAAAGTATGCCCTCGCGGAGACTTTCGATGGCAGAACTGATTGTTCATCACCACTGATTCGAACTCCGGTTCCAAGCTCATTGCCATT
>JACQNF010000009.1 GCA_016203215.1 Candidatus Woesearchaeota archaeon | reverse complement strand
ATGCATGGACAGTGCAAAACGTCGTCCCGTTTAAACTCTTCAACTGCAAGTCAGATAACGAAGGCGTCGTCCCGGAGAGTTCAAACCATTCTTTATCCCAGAGTAGGGCTGGGAACTGCTTATTGTTAAAATTCTCTGCGAGGGAAAGCCAGGAGAATTGCATCATCGGTGAAATGTCCCGACCGTACCAGAGCGCCACATATTTCTTCGTTTTTCCACCTTCGATTGCCGGGGTATACCGCATCAACAGAGAACCATCTTTAAAGAATTCACCTTCAGCCAGAACTTTGTATAGTTCACCGTTACGACAAAGTTTGACTTTGTCAGTGATTTTCTCAACATAAATACCGGTATCACAAATAGCATACGAACCGCCGATGACTCCCTCACCAGGAGTGATGGCAACAATTTTTCCTTGCCCAAGGACGTACTTTTGATCGGAGAGAGGAGCAAACGCTTCCGTAGCTGCTTCTTGCGCAATCTCTTTAGCGCCTTTCTTTGCAAATATCATCGTCGTCACATCTTTATTCACCGAAATAGTGATCGTCCCCTGTGGAACAGTAAACGATGCCTGTAATCCACTGACTGTGGGAGTAAACTTAGTCGCACCATCTATTGTCGCTAACGATAATTTTTCAAATTCAAAAAACGATTTCTGTGTCGGCGTCGCACCGGCGTAGCTCAGGAGATAATAGCCGTTGCCCCATCCCAGTGCTAATTCTCGTCCTTCTCCCATGAACGTGTCAAGGAAAGTAGCGTCAAAGATGTGCTGATCAACAACATTGTCAGTAAGGTTATAGTAAAGATATACACGAGCAGTTTTAACTAATTCTCCGCCTTTCTTCTCAGCGCCATAATAATAGAAGAGAGTCTGTCCTGCCGCGTGGACATCAGGATAGACAGTTTGAAATTCAAGTGGCATCGTCGATTGGCCTGGTCCATCTCCCTTGACTTTAAAGAAATGTTTGAATCCCAACACGTCCGCTGTATCTTGACCAAGCACGCCATAGTTGATCGGAGCAGTGACCATCACCGGCACTTCCGACGAAAAAGAAGTGGACAGCTCTTGCGCTAAATCGAGCGGATTCGACAACAGCTCCGCTGTTGTCTTCACGGAGAGGGCGAACGGCGGCGGTGGAAAAATCAATTGACGCGTAAGGGTGATCTTGCCCCCGTCTACGAGAAACTCCACACTTTTTTCGCTTTGCGAGCCGGAAGAATAGGTTACCCTTCCCTCCTCAGCATACGAAGTTAAATTCAACGCAGGAAGTGAAAGGATGGCACCATCATGATCCAGCAGATAAAGATTATTTGCAAACCGAAGAGCAACCCGCTTGTCGTCATCGACGAGACTTCCGACAAAGTCTTCGTACTGCAGTTCGAGAGGATTCTCCTCTTTCCGACCATCGAGGGTTTGCAACGAAAAAATAGAAGCGCGCTTGCTCTTCGTCGCATCATCCCAGTGGTAGAGGAACGCCACAGGAACATTGTTGATACGTACGTCGGTCAACACATCACGCTGTACTGTCGCTACAGGTTGGACTTGATCGTTAAGACAGATCTGAAGCGTTAATGGATCACTTGGAGAATCGGAAAGACAAGGGACGATTACCGGCCCCCCTAATTCCGGATCCTGTAATTTCACCGGTTGCTGACGAGAAAAGACAACTTCATATTCTGCAGCAAGATTATGTAAAGTGACTTGACCGGCGAATGCTTCAACGGGTTTGGCTAACTGAATTACGACTCGATCTGCCACGTAGGAAATCTGCAGCACTTTCTTTGCCTGAATCTCAAACTGGTACGTATCACTTGCTAACACGGTTACAGGGACGGGATTTTTGGACGGCAACCAGACGAGTTCAAGCTTGCTAAGATCTAACGGTCCGGCAGGTACTTGCGTCAGAAGATAATACTGCCCATCAACTTCAACTGCTAAACGACGTCCAGCGACGAAATTTTGCGCCACAACGGAAAGAGTAAGTAGATCAAAAGCAGGCTGTTCAGTTGTAAGGCGAACAATGTAGTGGGCACTCACCGACTTCGGATCAGCTTCATCATACGTAAAAAGAATATTGCCTTTCGTCTGGAGCGGTTGATTTGATCCTTGCAAAAAGGTAAACGAAGGCACAGTCAGAAGAGCTTCAGTTAGCCCATAACAAATTGTTGCCCTAAATTTGATGTTCTCGGTGCCTTTGTCGCAGAGATAGGTACTCCCCAATGGAGAAATATCTTTCTTGTCACCATCCTGTTGGATACGAACTTCAAAGAGATTAGCACTATCAAGCTTAAATGAAGAACTCCATTCTTCACCAGAACAGACGTAGTTCTCATTCTGAGTTGCCCCGCCGTTGAGAGAACTAGTACACGGTGTCCACTTTGTGCCATCGCAATAATATTTTTTGTCCTCAGAGAGCTTATCTTTGTCGCACTTGTTCCACAGATAATTTCCTCCTTTAATGTCACAGAGATACTTCTCTTCATAGAGTTTGTACTCTTTCGGAAGATTAGGATTACAGTACACCCAGATGCCCTCGTTGTTCTCAAGAGTACAGAGCCAATCTGGTTTCTTCCCGGAAGGTTCGGACGGAAAGATAGTATTCTCAGAATAACAATTATCTACCTGTTGGTAAGATGTTGCAGGACAAAACTGAGTGCTTGGACAATAAAATTTTCTTCCAGTCGGTGCACCACCAAGAACGGTACCCGTAGCATCTTTTCTCTGTTTGTTGTAAACCACTACCCCTTCTTGCTCAAAACTAAGCTGAGGGACTGGCGGAACGTCCCAGCTGAAACCAGATGGAGGTGTTGCTGCTTGAAGAAAGACGCTCCATTTTCCCCCTTTGCATAACGCTTTATAATCAGAGCTAAATGAATTTTCAACTTGACATTCCTTCCAAATAGTACCTTCACAATAATACTTCTGGTCTACGCTGACTTGTCCTTTTGCTGCGGCATCGCATTTCACCCATTCCGCACCGTCGCAGTAGCGAATCTGGTTGTTGGTAACTTGCCCATTGTTCTCCGACGAAGAACACTTCTCCCACCGCAATTTTCCATCCCTCTCTTGACAATAGAAGAGAGACTTTCCGTCTGTTTCGGATAATGTTTTATCTTTTTGAGATTCATCACATAATTTCCACCCATTTCCTCCGTTACAGAGATAATCTCCTTTAATCGTTTGGACAACGCCGGTGTCCTGAAACACACCCTCACTGCCGGAAATCCGATGCGAGGACGGACAGACAAAAAAAGATTCCACTTCTCCATTTTGGGCGCAGAGAGTCTTGCCATCACCAAAGAGATATCCCTCGCCGACAGACCATTTAAAACCACTGGTACCCAAATTTGCGTTGGTGTCACATTCAACCCAACGGAATGCAGGGTCTTGATAACTGGGATTAGCATTACATCTAACATCGACTGAGCCACTATTAGTAGTCACCGTTTTAATGAAACCGACATAATCACTGTTGCATTCGTGCCCGTTATTATCGACACCAGAACAGAGAGCTATATTCTTGTTGTCATTGTATCTAAAAACAAAACCACCTTTTTCAGAAGAACACGAGGCGAATGCTTGTCCCGGCGGCGCAAACGCCTTTCCCGTCACTCCTTTCTCTCTGAGCAAAGGATAAAGAGAACTTAATAGAACTACCAACAAAACGATGCTCGCAATAAGCAGGATCAATTTACCTGGAGAAACGGTTGGTTTTGCCTTTCGTGCCATCTACATCCCTTTTTAGGAATAATGAATCTAATAAGATTTATATGCTTTGCGTTTAGAAGTTTGTACTTAGGAGTTTGTATTAAGTTTACCCAAGAAGCTTTGAAAATTATTTTACACCCACTTTTCTCTTTACTGCTTCCATATCCTTCCGCAACTCTAAGAGCAGGCGATGAGATTCTTCATCAACGTGAAGATCACGCAAGTCTTTTTCCAGGTCAATCTCCAGCCGCGCCTGATCCCTTTTTGACGCACGGTTTTGACTCATCAAAATGATTGGCGCTTGAATTGCCGCAAGGGAAGAGAGAATCAAATTGAGGAGGATATAAGGATATGGATCAAATGGTCTCTTGATGAAAATAATACTGTTAAGGATCATCCAGAAAAGGAGGAACAGTAAAAAAGAAATGATGAACCCCCAGCTTCCTCCAACTTCCGCGATTCTATCAGAAAGTCTGTCCATGAACCGAAGATTTTGGCGGTAGTATTCATCAACGCGTTGGAGATTCTTCTCAACACGATGAATCTCGCTCTTCAAAACTGCAAGAATATCCACTGATCCTTCACGAAAACGCTTGTGGAGCGTAGAACGAAGATCCGTCTCGGCGGCGATAGTTTCCCGTCCTAATCCTTTAAATCTACGTCGAGCCATTATCTCACAACATAACCATTGTTCTTACGGACAAATTCCATCGCTAGATCTAACTTGAATTTATTTGCAGCGTATACTGTGTATAAAACATCCCCTCGCTTTACCATCTCATGAACTTTCTTTCGTAGGAAAAGTCCAGCACCTTTGTCAGACGGCGCGCCAGCGATGCGCGCGATCTTGGTGATAATAATGTTATCTACCTCCCGGACACGTCCTATTTTCCGAGTGCAGACTTGGTGGCAGAATGCACCCAGTTTAGGCCGCGGCTTTCGACCTTGAGCTTGGATGATTTGATTCATTTTCTTCAATGCTTTGCCGCTTTCCAAAATTTCACGCGCAGCAGCCAGCCCTTGTCCTTTTTTATACTTCTTTGTCATCTCGAGAAGTATGCCTGCCATCATCAATGCTTTTTTCCGTAGATCATCGGGAGCAAGAGGGTCGTTTCGCAAGACCGCCATCACATCTTCCGCTTCCAACAAAGGACCTACACCATTTCCGATCGGATGCGATCCGTCGGTAATGATCACGCGAACATCAATCCCAAGTTTTCTTCCGACAAGCTGAAACATTTTACGCAGACGTTTTGCTTTTTTCCAAGTGTTTGCCTTCGTGCTCCTCCCCATCGGAATGTCAATCAGAACATGGTTTGCCGTCACCGATGCTTTCTTGGCCATGACTGAAGCAAGGAGCTGTCCTTCTGCATCGATGGACAAAGGATGTTCTACCTCGATGATTTTGTCATCAGCAGGGGCGAGATTCATCGAACCCCCATGGACCATGCACGCACCAGCGTTGCGCACGACACTTTTAATTTTTTTTTCGGATAATTCGACGTTCGCCAGACATTCCATAGTATCGGCAGTCCCCGCCGGAGAAGTTATTGCTCGGGAACTGGTCTTCGGAATAGTAAATCCTGCTGCGGCAATGATCGGGACAATAACCATCGTCGTCCTGTTTCCCGGCACACCGCCGATACTGTGCTTATCTAATGTTACTCCCCGAAACTTAATCCGTGAGCCAGTTTCAACTATCGCACGAGTCATATCAACAACTTCTTCTGTACTCCACCCATTCGCGAACCCTGCAGAGACGAAGTAAGTCTTCTCAATATCCGTCAATCGATCATGAGTAATATCATCAATGATGTGAAAGAGCTCGTCATAGGCTAGTCGCTTACCATACAGCTTATCACGGATATGGCCGATAGATTCTGGCTTGCCAGTAAAACGCAATGTGACGTGGTGATTATTTTTCACCTTCAAGCGGTCGAGGACTTCTTCAAACAGACCAATCTTCCCCTCAGGGACGGCTTTATCACTTTCAGAGATATCCAGGATACATGTCACTTCTGTGCCATTATTTCGTAAGAGAATACGATCACCAGAATGAAGATCAAGCTTTGCCGCATCTTTCT
>JACQNF010000093.1 GCA_016203215.1 Candidatus Woesearchaeota archaeon | reverse complement strand
GATGAGACTAAAACAAGCAGTATTGTGCATTGTCTTTTTACTCTTTGTTGCCTTTTCCACAACTGCTCTCGGCTTGGAATGTTCCGTCGCCCAGAAATGTTCCCCTCCCGGCGAAACACTTGTCCTTTGTCTTTCTGATCGGACCAATGCCCACGCAGAACTTCCGCAAACAGTGGGCGGCATCGCCCGCTGTCAAAATGAAGGATACGATTGGAAACTCTGCTGCCGCGGCGGTGTTGACACTACCTGCAAAGAAGATAATCAGATTCTCTGGTTAGCCTCCGCAACCAACTCTCATGCATCTCAAAAGGGAGATCAATCCTATTCGATTCCTGTCTGTATCAATGGGCTTCGTGGAACGAAATGTTCTTCCTCTTCTTTTTCAGGTTCGGCGTGTGTTCTCTCGCTGTCAGACAAGACGAATGCGCACCTAGCTAGCTGTGCTGAAGAGAACAGTTACGGGATTAAAGTGTACTGTTCTATCAATTCAGATAGTGATGGAGATGGGTTCACGGCAGATGTTGATTGTGACGATGACCGTGATATCGTCCATCCCGATACAGCAGAGATCGGTGATGGTATTGACAACGATTGTGACGGGTTAATAGACGGTGATGATTCCGACTTTTTTGTGTTGCCACGAGGGTGGTACCAAGTTTCGAAAGATGTGGACGATGAGAAATTTGGTTCGTATACCTCGGCAGGAATAGAAGTCATCCAACGAGAAACAGGGGAAAATGTCTTCGTTGTCACCGGTTCTGGTAAGAAAGGGATCCTCTCTAAAGGTGTTAACGTTGAAAAAAACAAAGAGTACGTCGCACGGGTCACCACGACGTGCGAAGCGACGCTGCAGTTGGCATTTGACAACGCTGCTGGTGAAGAGGAAGGTGGTTTTCTCGGTTTCTTTCAGGACTTGACTCATTCCGTCACGGGGAAGGGCGCGCTTTCGATTGTCGCAAATTCTCAGGACGCAGAGAGGGCTTCCCTCTTCATCAGCGTGAATGAGAAAGATTGTCAGATCAGTAATCCTCAGCTCGATTTGAAAGGAAAAGTACAACCTGTAGAGTACAACGATGCCGTACATCCCGTTGCCTTGCCTGTCAATCCTACTACGACGTTTCCGGCAGCGGCATGTTGCCCTCAAAATTTTTGCTGGAACGGGTTTTCATGCGTTGAGAACATGCGCGAACAGACGTTTGTTTCCGAAAAAGTTACGGAGAAAGCAGTCTATCAATGCATCGACGGCTACTGGGTTTTCCGTGCAAAGCTTTTCGATTGGGATAATCAGGAGTCTGGTTCGTGTCCACAAGAAGGCCAATGCTTTGTTCTTAGCTCCCAGAAAGACGGTTCTGCACAGGCTACTGCACATGATTTCTATCAAGGAAAATATCCTCTCTGCGTCAATAACGGTGATTCTATTTTTGATCACTACTGTCAAGAAGGTGTCTGGTTAACGAGAACACAGCTCGTTGCAGAGCAGTTATTGAAAAGTGTTTCGAACGAGGATTTTACGCTTTACTGCACAAATCCGCAAGATGCACTCGTGAGTATGGACAATCAGGAACAGATTCTTCTCGGGGACATTTCGAACGTAGCATCCAGTGGATCGTCGGAGGGACTATTGGCAACAGCGAAGCCAGCGCCAACCCGTGTGTGTTTTCCGGATCTTGGTGTTTCGGGCAAGAAATTGATAGACGACGTTGAGAATACGTGTATCAATAATGTCTGCTTACTGCAAGATAGTAATGGGGATATTGCGTTGGCAACAACATTAAATCGAGATGTCAGTGATGTCGCGACATCATTTGTGCAAGCCTTAGGTATTTCTCCCGAGGCGTTTCTCCAATCGTGCAGTGGTGATGGTGAATTTAAAACGTGCATCATCGATGGGATCGCGGGAGAGATCTACTATTCTTCTTCGCTGAATGCGCTGATTTATAGTCGAGAGGGGCTATCTTTTGAGCCGTCGTTGTTGGACAACATCATCTCATTTTTTAAAGGAATATTCGGCGGAACAGTAGATGAGCCAAGCACGTTGGTGCCTGCTGATAAAGCCGTTCCCCAGATTTACCTTCTCCGTCAAGGTGATAAAGCAGTGCGTGCTGTTGTTGAGGATCATGGAAAAGATCAATTTGGAAACGACAATCAAACATTATCGGCAAACTATACTGGTTTTGAAACACCATTGTGTCTTTTTGTAGAACATCTCTCCACTCCTGTGAGTGCGGGCAAGGGGGTGTTGGGTGCATTGGCAGGTGAGAGTGGTTTTGTCTGTATCGCTAAAGATGGTACTCAAGAAATTATCGCAACAAAGGACGTCGGCTATCTCTGGCCGCAGTTGACGGGAAGGCTGCGAGTGGAATAATTGTTGCTGCTTTTTTCAAAAAGCTTTTGCTCATGTTGTAGCGAACTTAATACGTACCTCCCCAACAAACTTTTATAAGTATAAACTATTTATTCTACACGGTATGAACAAAAAGAGGGGTAGTCTTTCTACTGTGCAGTTTCGTCAAGGGCAGATCACCATTTTCATGATTTTGGGTATTGTCATTCTCGTCGTCTTCCTTTTCCTTCTCTCCATTGTCAATTCAGCGCAAAGAGCAAAATTGGAGGCTGAACGGGAAGAAGCATTTGAGTCCATCTATCCAAAGGAAGGTGTGGTTCTCTTCCTCGATGATTGTCTGCAAAGCTCGCTACGTGATGCCGTCGCGAAGATTGAAGCTCAAGGTCGTTTATGGCGTGATCTTGATCCTGGTGGATTTATCCCCTTTGAAGAAGGGAAAAACGGTATGATGGTGGATGGCGTCCCGGTTGCCTACGGTCTGACGTACGCATCATTTGCTCAATACCCACAGGCATATCCTTGTACGACAGAGGAAGGATTCCCGGGATTCTGTGAATACAGCTATCCCACCACTTCGCTCAAATTCGGTGCGCTCGCTCTTTCTTCGTCTACGATAGAAGACGACCTTCGACGATATCTTGCCGCGAAAGTAGTTTCCTGCGCGCAGCAGTTAGCAGTCGAAAAAATAGCACCTGACGCTGCTGTAGACGTTGTTAATCCTTTGTTTGCCGTCACGCTGGAGGCTAACGGTGTTGCTGTCGATGCAACGATTCCTTTCTCGTTGGTGTTGAGAGGAATCCGTTATTTCACTACGGTGTCACTCCGTTTGTTTCATGACACTTCTCTACGAATGATTGTTGAAGCGGCATATTTTCCTTTGCAAGCCGATCGTGATTACATCGATTTTGACTACGATGAACCAACACTTATCGGTCGTGAATACACCGTTGGTTCAGAAAAAGATGTCTCATCTCTTCTTGGCCAAGCCTGCGTATTGACCACATTATCCGAGGAAGAATATTACGAGTGCGTGCGAAAATTGCCGGCAGGTTATTCTTCGCTGGGCGTCGAGTTGAAGAAAGAATATCTCCCGAACAAGGATACTCTCTTTTCGTTTTCGTCGCCTTCCATAAAATATACGTTTGCACGGCAAAACCGCCCCCCTGCGTTAGATTATATCTCTCGGCTCTCCTGTCCTGCGGGAGAATACGATTACCTC
>JACQNF010000008.1 GCA_016203215.1 Candidatus Woesearchaeota archaeon | reverse complement strand
GTATCTATACTCAGCGTGACATAGTGGAGTCAATTTTCTCTTCATTGAAGAGAAAATATGGCTCGAAACTTCGAGCCAGAAGGTTCAAGACTCAGAACGTGCAGCTAATATTCAAAATCCTTGCGTATAATATTGAACGAGCAGTAAGAGCTACTTTGCTCTGGGTAGGAATTGCTATCGCAATTCTACAGAGCCTTTTGGAAGAAAGAACTTATAAATAAGATTGAACCACACGCAGCAGAATGGATACACGACCTTCTTCAATCCCTCGAACGAGTCTAGAAACCATCTCATTCAAACCAACACTGCACGTGTTTATCTGCACTAACGATCGCGCCCAGACCGGGGACCCCCGTCCAAGCTGCGGTCCACAAATAACACCAGAAATGGTGAAAGAGATAAAACTCTGGATCCGAACACAAGGACTGACCGCAGATATTTACTGCACAAAAGCATCTTGTTTAGGGTTCTGCAACCCTGATGGAGGGGTGATGTGTATCTGGCCGCAGGGCATATTCTTAAAAGGTATCACGTCCGTAGATGAGATTAAGCAAGTCATTAGCGACGAAGCGAGACGTGTTGGATTGTAATCATCATCTGAATGTACACCACAAATGGACTTGCGTTTACTCGATCTTCGCACCTTTCTTCGCCTTCTCTTCCGTTGCGCCTTTTTTCCAATGCGTCCTCTCCCCACGCAGAATTTCCTTTACTCGAGAGAGAGGAATAAACACTTCTTTATTCTGTGGGTCGTGGAAAATCAGAAAACCTTTCTCTACTTTCTTGAACCACTGCGCGCCGATCAAGAAATCTTTTCCTTTTAGCTTATCTTCGTATCGGATGTGAAATTCATGTTTAAATGGGTGCTGGTGTACGTCTTTTAAGATCTTGTGGACTGTTGAAGGGGAAGTCCAGAGCGGACTTGTGTCTTTAAAGAGAACTCCCGAAAGGGTAAATAGAATCACTCCTAAGACAAGACTGACAAAAGGATTGCTGATGTAAGGAAGGCTGCCTACCCCATCCCACAACCCCGCCCAGAATAAAACAACCCCTAAAACCCCAAATAATTTCCAGAAGTATTGTCTGATCTCGTCGAGCGTAATCATCTAGAACCTCCAGTAACGTTTCCCGTTATAGAGTATCTCCGTTACTCGGTGGAGGGGGATAAATAATTCATTTTTCTTAACGGGATCAACGACAACCATCCCTGCCTCTTCAATCCGATGGACGTATTTTGCCGGAATCGTTAAATCTTTTTTTAAAACAGAATCATGATATTTCACTTCAAAGTTTTTCTTCTCGGAACTGCTGATAACAACTTCCATCTTTTTGGTGATCGCCTGTTCCAATCCGCCAAGAGGGTCAAACTCCTTGAAGATCAATCCTGAGAACACGAGCATCGTGAAACCAATGAACAAAGCGACGAACGCATCACCAAGGTAGGGAATCTCGTAAAGACCTTCCCAAAGTCCTTTCCAGACAAAAATGACTGCCGCCGCAGAATAAAGTGAAGACAGAAAATGTTTATCTTGTTCCCGTAACGGCATCGTTTCTACCTCTTTAGTTCGGATTAAAGAAGTTGTCTTGTTTTAAAAATGTTCCTGTTGAGAGTAAGTATTTAGTTCGCCATTGCGGCGGGCAAGGCCAATTAATCTGTCACGAACTAGCGAAGCAGAGAGTTTATTGTCGGAGAATATCATTCTAAACATTTTTTCTTCAACCCATTCACACATCAGATATTCTCCGCGAGACAGACGATCCCACCGCCGAATGGCCATAGCAGACTAAATACGGATTGTTGATGCCACTCAGAAGACAACAATCACCGTTTTCGAACGTGTTTCCTCAGGAAACTCTCAAACTCTTTCAGTTCTTTCTTCGTATTAAAATAGATCACGTGTTTCTTATGCTTGCTCACAAGATACCCCCCAAGGAAGAGAGGATCTAACTTATGATGCTTAATCTCTTTGAGAGGGACTTTTTCTTTCTTTGACTTGAATCTCGTTTTTCGCGTGACTTCAAAATGGGTTGCGGTGACGTGGTAGCGGTGTTCCAGCAGCTGGATCAGACGAGAAATGTATCCAAGGATAGCATAGATACCCAGAAAGATTACCGTAAACATAAACGCAAAAAGAAAATCTAAGAAATAGTAATATGTCCAAACAAAGATGAGCAAGCTGATGACACCGATAGTCACAAGCTCAATACGCAGGAACTGTATTTTCTTCGCTGGAAAATTCCATTCAACAGCCATTTAATCCACCACCGGTGCTTTTGTCATGCTCACTAATGATGCAACGAACATCGCACCAAAGACAACGAGGAAAGCGACCCCATAGCTGGGATTAGCTGGATAGACCAAATAGAGAGTAATCAAGATACCTAAAATAGAAGCGGCCATAAAACTTCCTTTTAACGGCGTTGCATGCCATTGCGCTGGAGCTTTACGAGAACGGGCTGAACGAGTACGTAGCCTCCTCTTTTTGTGTGTAGACATCTCATCACCTGTTAATTTAAACTACAAACAGAGATATAGTCGTCCAACAAAGTCTTTGATATCTGGTTGGACTTCTAATAGTCAACTAAGCGGCGTCTTGCTCTCGGCAGGACTTTCTTGGTTGACTATAACCTAATCTCGATTCTGAAACAATACTCTTTTAGTTTATAAATTTTGCCACCTGCTTCAACGCCTTAGCACGTTTCAACTGATGTTCTGTTAAGAAAGCAGTTATCTTCTCGATCAGGATCTGCTTCAATTCCCCCGTCAACATCTTCCCTTTCCGATAATCATCTTCTATTTTTTTCAGCTTGACATCGTCCGGCTCCAATCCGTATCGTAACAGTTGGAATGAAACATCAACATCCGGGTTTCCGCCTTTCAACCGATGTTCTTCAATCGTCGGCTGACCGCCAGAAAACGCATACTTTTTGATCTTCATCGCCGCCTCTTCCGGTGAATCACTGAGCGCAATATACGAAGTTGGATCTGAAGAGGACATCTTCCCGCCTTTAAGGCCAGGTAGAAAGTGATGGTACGTTGAACTTAACTGAGTAAATGAATGCTCTTTATACCGCTGGGAGAGATCTCGCGCAAAGCGGAGGTGGGGATCTTGATCAACACCGACAGGAACAACAACAGGACATGATCCTTCAAATTCTGGAAGTTGGGGATGGAGCATGTCTGCCGCTTGGAGCAGTGCCGAGGCCATTTTCCCTGGTGAAATCTCTCCATAGATTGCTCTAAATTCATTGAACGTTGCATGGCGCGAGAGCATCGCAGCGAGACGATAGTAGGCATTTGCCTTTTCTCCTCGCGCTGATCGTTCTGATTGAAAATAGAAATCACACTTCTTTAAATCCAATCCGAGCGCCGCATAATTTGCAGCATATTCTGTGACGGCTGTTTCCCGTAATTCTTTCATCGTTTGATTTCGAGAATTATACGCTTCCACATCAGCAACAGCAAGGTAAATTTTTGCCCCTAAATTCTGATACAAGATTAATTGGTCAGCAACCATCTTATGTCCAAAATGAAACTTCCCACTGGGCATCAATCCTGTCATCACGACCAGCGGTTTCTTTGCTTTGATTGCAGCAAGGACGCGTTCAAAATCACGATGGGCAAAGATAAGACCACGACGAAAGAGGACCATCTCTTGAAATACTTTCGGGAGCTGAGGGAGCGGCCCAAGCCCAAACTCACGTTTGAGCTTATCATAATCAACATTTCCTTTCACTTCCCAAGGGGTGATGACGGAGTCCATTTTTGAAAGGAGAGAAATGAAATTTATAAGCTTTCGCTTGGGTGGAACGTATTTAGCTCGTCATTGCGACGGGCAAGGCCAGGTAGTCTGTCTCGATCTACTGAGCGAAGCAGAAAGTTTATTGTCGGGGAATATCTTTCTAAACATTTTTTCTTCAACCCATTCACACATCAGATATTCTCCGCGAGACAGACGGCCCGCCCGCCGAATCGTCGAAGCGAACTAAACACGTACCTTGAGTAGTTTGTATTTAGCTTAGTGGTTTGTATTTGGTTTGCTGTTACGAAGGACAAGACCGAAGAGTAGTTGCTACTAAAGTTAATCTCTAGATTGTCACAACGAAAAAGTTCTCAAAACAATCTCTCAAATTCAGCTCGTTCCTGTGCATTCAACCCCTTGATTGTTACAGGAGAAGTGAAGAAACCTTTCAAAAACCATTTTGCCATCTCCACTTGCGGCGGCAATTGGGGTGTGGTCTCAGGAGGAGCATACTGCGAAATGGAAGCCATCGCCATCAGCAACCCTTGTTGAATACGCCCCGACTTTACTTTTTCGTTGATGGTATACAAATAAGGAGTTATCACCGCCCCAAACCACTGAGAACTTACCCCTGCCAAACCGAGTCGAACCTCTTCTACGAGCGAGGGAAGCGTCGGTACAACGTCAAAATTCTGGGGGTAAAGACGATCTCTGACAATAAGATTAAATCCATATTCTTTACCGCACCGATACAAATCGACGGCAGAAGTTAAATTGAAATCTTTACCAACGTCTTGACCTGCCGTGACATAGTGTTCTAAAGGAATAAAAGTATTTTCAGGAAGTCCGCGCCCTTCACGATAACTCCACTCTGCTTCAACCTTCCGATTGACGAGATCATAAAGAACTTTCTTGTTTTCTTTGACAATTCTCTCAAGCACTGGTTCAGTGCGCCGGAGTGTGTCAAAAACTGCGATTCTTGTCATGGTGAAAAATGACCCCAGCGGATAACTCCCCTGATCATGGTCATCACAAGGGCATGCTGCGCTGGGTTATCGATTAAAAACACGTCCAACTTTAAAAATCTTCGCCCATCCACTCGTTCTTCAATACACAGTAGTTCAGTGCCCCGTTTTTCGTCCAAACAAGGTGTGTATTATCTATCGACGGCTTGCCTCCATCTACATTTTTATCAACCACCACCATCTCACTAGTCATGAGATTATACGCGTGAAGAGTGCCCTCCACGATCGATGCTAAAGACGTCCCATTGAACGCACCGTTTTCGGTAAAATCGCTGGTAGAAGTAACTAACGCGAATTTCTCATCCCAGTTAAAATCAAAGACCATCAATTGCGTGCTGCCGTCAGCATAATGCCGAGAGAAAAGCAGTGAATTTCCCTGCAGCAACGGATGGGCATCTTCTGCATTTTCTGGTTTTGAAAGGGGGAAGAAAAGATTGTCCACAAACTTCCACAGGTAGATGGAAGACTTCGAATCCCCCTCCGCCTTGCCGGCAAACGCAACAGTCTCGTAATCAAACGCGACATCAGAAGCACTGACAGAATTGGACGTTGACGCAAGATCTTCTCCAAAAAGTGCGTCACCAACAGTCATAGCCGCCTGCGAATTCAAGGTAACATACATCTTCCCATCAATATCGACAGGACATTCTCCTGCATAGAGTATCGTCTCCGTCCAAAGATCAAAGATATAACAATCATCAGGATTGATAATACTATCATCGTATACCCCCGAAAGATACTGCCCCTCCAAGCGTAGTTTCTCCCCTTGAAGAGGTGCGAGGGAAAATAATGTTTGAGACAGAAGATCAAACAGCATCACCTCTTTCTGTCCCGTCATCAGAGCGACCGTGTAATCAGACACGACAGGATGAGCATAAGCCTCTTTTCCCCGGATGATGCTTATCGAATCGCAAACACAAGGAAAATTTTCAGGACAGGCATCGAGAATAGTGTCAGTAGCGTTAGAAACGTCCAGGACTTCTTCAGAACGCGAAGACGGAGAAGCTCGTCTCTCGTAATTAAAACCATTATCATCAAGTGATCTCAAATCTATTGCATCGTCCCCATCCTCCGCATCGTCCTCCCCCTCTCGTACTGAAGCAGGTGAACACCATGATGCTCCGTCATCGTAAAGAACGGAGCTGATTCCCTGTGCATCACGAATGAAAGTGTCCTCCAAAGAATCAGGTGTGAAAACAGAAGAATATTGTTTCTCCACAGGAGAACACGTGGAAACTAACAGCGCAGTAATGCCCGACGCTAACGTCTTGCGTACCTTTAAACAAAGCGTTTCCTCTAACACCAGATCACCTCACCGAAAAAGAGGATATACTTGGATTTAATAACGATTGCTATTCCTGAAAATCGTGTTCAAAACGTATAAATTTAAAAAGAATGATGACGCTCGAAACACCATGGCAACACGAAAAGTTCTCGTCACCGTCGTCGGGCATGTTGACCACGGAAAAACATCACTCCTGGATAAGATTAGACGCACTGCGGTGGCATCAGGAGAAGCTGGGGCGATTACTCAAGCGATCGGTGTCTCCATCATCCCCTTGGACACGATCAAGAAAATCTGCGGCCAGATCCTCAATCTCTCCGGAAAAAAGATCACTGTCCCGGGACTTCTCACCATCGACACGCCTGGCCACGCAGCCTTCGCTTCTTTACGCAAACGCGGAGGAAGCTTGGCAGACATCGCTATCCTCGTCGTTGACATCAACGAAGGATTTAAACCCCAGACATTAGAATCCATTGATATCCTTCGCGCCCACAAAGTGCCGTTCGTCGTCGCCGCTAATAAAATAGATCTTATCCACGGATGGAAGTGGAATACACAATCATTCTTGCTCGAAGCGATCAACAGTTTTGACTACACCATCCAAGGCGAATTCGAAAAAAAAATGTACGATCTTGTGGGGAAGTTCAACGAACTGGGACTGCAAGCCGAACGTTTTGACCGCGTGCAAGATTACACCAAACAGCTGGCCATTGTACCCGTTTCCGCCCTCTCTGGCCAAGGGATTCCAGAACTGTTGATGGTCCTTATTGGCCTTGCCCAAAAATACCTTGAGGCGCGCCTGCAGATTGAAGAAGAAGGCAGCGCCAAAGGAACGATTCTCGAAGTTGCAGAAGAGAAAGGACTAGGCACAACGCTCAATACCATCATCTACAACGGGCATCTCACGGTCAACGATACCATTGTTATCGGGGGCGCAGATGCACCAATCGTCACGAAAGTCCGCGCACTGCTCGAACCTGCTGAATTGGCAGAGATGCGCGAGAAGAAAAGCAAGTTCCATAACGTCAAGGAGATTTTCGCCGCCACTGGTGTGAAAATTGCCGCACCCGGGCTGGAAAAGGCAGTTGCAGGAATGCCTCTCCGCAGTTGTTCTGGGAAGGAAGAGGAGATTCAATCACTTCAAGAAGAAGTACAGAAAGAAGTCGGGGAAGTACTCATTCCCGAGAGCGATGAAGTGGGAGTAGTCATCAAAGCAGACACTATCGGCGGTTTGGAAGCGCTCAAAGTTCTTCTCCAAGAAAAGAAAATTGCGATTTCGTCTGCGTCGCTCGGCGCTGTTACGAAACGCGACATCTCTCAAGTCGAATCGGTCCGAGAGAAAGACGAATTCTGCGGTGTTCTCTTGGGCTTTAATGTTCTTGTTCAACCAGACCTCGAGGAATACTGCCGCACAAAAGGCTGTAAGATGATTGTCCATGATGTGATCTACCAAGTGATTGAAGAATATGAGAAGCACATCAACAATCTTAAGAAAGAAATTGAAATGCGAGAATTATCAGCTCTCGTTCGACCATGTAAATTTTTGATTCTCAAAGGATATACCTTCCGCCAGAACAATCCTGCGATTGTAGGTGTTGAAATCGAAATGGGGAGAATTCGTTCCGGAGACCCGATCATGGGCCGCAATGGAAAACGCCTGACAACCGTAAAAAGCATGAAAGAAGGACAGGAAACAATCGGTCTTGCCGAACAAGGAAAACAATTGGCGATGGCGATGGACAACGTGACCGTCGGACGGCAAGTCCAAGAAGGAGATTTCCTCTACACAGATATCCCTGAAGAGCATTTTAAAAAATTGAAAGTATTGAAGAAATATTTGTCGAAACAAGAGATTGAGGTGTTGAAAGAGATTGCCGAAATCAAACGCCAGGAAGAGCCGGTGTGGGGAGTTGGGTGATGATCTTTACCTCTTTTTTTTGAAAAATGTCAAAACTTAGAATCTTAAATTCACGAGAAGTGAAAGTAATCAAGGAACAACTGCGCCAGCAATTTGGTTACGCTCTGGAAGAACAATACGCGTATCTGCAGAACGAAAAGGAACGTGTCTTTGTCGTCAACCGTGATTTGGCAAATCTCGACTTGGAGAAGTTAAGAATCGACCGCGTCGGTCTTTACTTCGCCGAACTCCGCCCAAGCCAAGTGCGCCTGAGCAAAGAAGGAGCACAGCTGCTCTTCAACGAAGCGCGCAAGAATGGGATTAAACTCAAAAATGTCATCACCCTGACTAAAATCGAAACTCGCGCGTATTTCGCAGGGGTTGACCTCAAGAAAGATTTGGGAGAAGAAAATAGATTAATCATTCTTACGTATGAAGAGGATGTCATTGGATGCGCATCCTACAAAGAAGGAAAAATTCTCAATTATCTTCCGAAGACGCACCGTGGAGAAGTCATCCTTTAGGTCTCAGGCGAGTCCAGACCTCAGATGCCTCGGTAGGGAAAAAACTTTGCGAGGACATCGGGTGGGGAGTACTACTCCGGAGTAGAATAATTCCGCAAAGTTTATATAGGCCTCTTCTCCGAAAGAAAGTAAATAAACTTAATCGGGGTGCGTGAAATGAATTTACAACGCGTAATGGCAATATGGTTGATGGTATCCTTGATGCTCAGTTCATTCGTGCTGGCAGAAGGAAATAACGAAGAAGTATGTCTTGTTTCTGAGAAATCTGATTATAAGGAGCTTCGCCAAGACTTCTACGATGTGGAAGATGAATATTTCCGCTATAGAAGTGAGTATAAAGCGAGCATGACAGAACATGACGCTGAAAAGCAAGACCTTTACCGCTTCCGACTTCAACGGTTGGAACGGGATTTAGAAGACCTCCGTGACGATATTCGTGACCTTAAGTCTGATGTCGAAGATGTCTCCAATTGTTCAAGCAAAGGCGACCTCCTTGACGACCTTCAAGATTTACGGGAAGAAGTTACAGACCTTCGTGACGACGTTGACGACCTGCTTGCTGAAAGCAAAAGCGCAACGTATCCTGCAGTAAATGTCAATGAGTATGGATGGAAGCAGCCTGCTCCGACGCCTACAGCAGCCGCAACTCAATCGGAAGTTGTGGTGAGCACGTTAAATTCAGGCCCGTCCGAGCCAACGTCAGCAGTAACAGCAACTGTTACCGTAGACAAAACAGTTTCGCCTGGTGAAGATGGCTTGAGAACTGCCTGGCTCGTCGCAGGTGTTATC
>JACQNF010000091.1 GCA_016203215.1 Candidatus Woesearchaeota archaeon | reverse complement strand
CGTGTGCTCGTTGCAGAAGGAACATTCATCGCAGTCTTATCTTCTTTCCCTCTCAACGAATGGCAGCGTCAGAAAGAAGTTAATGCTTTTGATTCTCAACACTGGACAGAGATTATGCGTGATATTGGGTTTATAGTTGACGTGAAGACACAAGATAGTTGCGTCTTTTTTGCCTGTCGCAAGAGCAACATTTATTAAGATAAACAGGATAAATCTTTCAGAGGGATAGAATGGCAACGCAATCGGATCTTCTGGAAAAGCATGGATTTAAGAACGAAGAAGTAGCTGAAATTCTCAAAGGACAGTTTGACAAGACGGGGTTTCCCGATCCTGTTCGCGCCTATCGTCTGCTCTGGGAAGTGTATGACCTGAGCCTCGAGGAACCATATTTCTGGATCTTAGACTTCATCAAGGATGCTATGCCTATCGTCGAGAAGCTAGAAGATTCTTTTGCGGCGGCAGAAAATTCTGCTTTTTTCGGCGTCACCCAACAACGTCTCGGAGCGCAGCAGGATCGTGTCTCTCAATTCTTAGCGACAATGGGGAAGATGGTGAAAGAACTCTTTCAGATGGTGCGGGAATTGCGTATCATCGACGAGCGCTTAGGCTATTATGATCAAGTCGACGAGGAACTAAAAAAACCTCTTGAACAACGAGCAAAAGGCTCAGACATCACGTTAAAAGGTCTCTTTGTTGATCTGGTTCAAGGAGGCGGAAAGAGTGCCGCATCCGTCTACGGGATGGCTCGGGAATTGGAATTCATCACGTTGCCAGATCTTTTCTTCGATGCCCCGCCTTTTGCGTCGCAGAAAGAACTAGAACGCCACGTCGATAACTTAAGCAAGGATTTCAACGAGAATGTGCTACGGGTGTTAAAGCGACACTTGACACAATACTTCGCTTGGCGGCAGCAGACCTCAGCTGAACATCGCAACCGTAAGAAATTTATGTTGCAGTATCTTCTTCAGCACTACGAAATAATTCGCATGTACATTACTTGGGTTAAACCGTACTTGCGTCACGTCGGTAAGCTATCCATGAAGAGCGGGAGGATGGACTCTCCGGAAATTGTCTCTGCATTCGAAGGAAGTATGCTTGATGTTGAATTCTTGGCTCGTAAGCGAACACCTGCTAAAGACCCCAAAAATAAATATGGGGGCAGCGGATGTATTCTTGCAACGTTTAAATATCGGACACGGCCGGAGTTAAAAGTTGTTCAGGAAGGATATCAACGGGGTCCTGTGCACATCGGCAGAGTTGAATTTACCTTGCGTGTCTATGCCTGGACCGACAAGCAAGTTGCTCAATATAAAAAATTGAAAGAAGAGGAATTGTTCCAGACGCTGGGTGATGTTTCAGAAACAGTGCGCACTGCAATGGAATCATTAGGTGATGCATTGAAAAAATATGTTGACGAGGCGCGGGGACAAGAGCACCAAGAAAAAAAGGAGGAAAGGAAGAAGGAAGCTCCTCCTCAAAAATCATTCATGGAGACGTTCTTTGGTGATTTCTACACTCCTAAGACCAAGAAAGTTGATGCCGGGGAATACACTCTGAAGGATCAGAAAATGTATGAGGATGCTGCCAAAGATGCAGCGTTTAAGAATGTGGGGTTTGCTCGCTCCATTGCGTTTAATGCGTATAAGAATTTTAAGAAATCACATCGGATGTTTCAGTGGTAATTCTGTTACGGTTTTTCCCCCGCTTCGTTGTAGTCTCTTTTTTGTGGCAACATTTTTAAATGAAGGATCTTATTGAAATGTTCATGAAGAAATCGGAAAAAGACGCGGCAAACACTGGTACAAAAGAACCTCTCTTTCGTTCTCGTATTCCTAACTCTAGTATTAAGAGTATTGTCCCCCCAAATATTCCTCTCCAAAAAGTACCTCCTCAAGAAAAGACGGAAGTAAAAGATCAACCCTCTCCAGAGCCAAAATCAGCTCAAAAACTTTCTCAGGCTAATCCCTTTCTTCCTCAAAAAACATCATTTTCCTTGCCTGAAATGGCTACAGAGGATTTAGAAGGACTAAGTGAAGAAGGAAGAGAAATTCTTCGTGTTGGGAGAGGACTTCGACAGAAAGAAAATGCAAAGGCAGAAATAGGTGGAGCTGAACGAGTTGAGCAGAAGAAGGCACCATCCCGTGATCATCCTTCTGAACTAGAACAACAGCTCCAACATGAACAAGCTTCATTTCAACCTCGCCAGGCAGTCACGGAATATGCCCCTGTCCTTTCCCAGCAACCATTAGAAACAATTTATCATGAGATGACTTCTCTTTACCAGCGGGCAGAAGAAAAAGGCTACCTTAACCAAGAAGAACAGCGGCGTGTTCAATATTTGTCTTCTGCCGTGGAGAAAAAAGTTCAGGACGCTGAGGAACACCGCTACGAAATGACTGAAGAAAAAGCGGCGGTGGTGGGCATCACCCGTCAGATTGGTGCTAAGTTAAAAGATCTCTATAAGGGGACGACGGAGTACCAACACCAGTACCGTTTTAATTAAGTCCCTCACAGTGGTGACATCACTTTAAATATTCGTTTTTCTTTCAATCACTTATGATTCGAAAGCTTGCCATGGCGGTTATGCTTGTCTCGTTAATCCTCTTGGTAGGAAATGTTTTAGTGGGAAATTCAACACTGGTCGGCCATGCTATCGCGGCGCAGTGTGATGATAGCGACCTTACAGAAGTCAACGATGCTCTGAATGGGAATGTCTTTTCTCGCGAACGATATTCAACATTGAATTACAATATTCCCGGCACAGTTCGTGGAATCCATTCGTTGCTGAGAATCCCGGTTACGATGAAAGATAACTGTCTTTCCTCTACAAGATTAACAGAATACTACTGCGATGTTAAACAGGATCTTGTTGTTTCGGCTGCAGTCGATTGCCCCATGGATTCGCGGTGTTATGGCGGTGCCTGCGTTCCTCTTCTGTGTAAAGATAACGATGGATTTAATGTAACTGCCAATTCTTCTGTCGAATATAATTCTGCAATCGGAAGTAATTTTTTGATTGCTGAGGATTACTGCAAGTCTAACACTACTCTTGTGGAGTTTATCTGTCAAGGAGAAGAGGTAGTATGGCCTGGTGGGATCCAGAATTCGTACCCCTATCCTCATGATTTACGTCTTGCAGTTCACCATCAGTGTCCAGCAGGAACGATATGTCTGAAAGGAGCGTGCACCGATGGTTGAGTTTGGGAGCGGCTATTACATGCCGATGGACCGCAGTTATGAGGAACACGGCCATAGCCATCATCACAGCCCGGTTGCATCAGCGCAGAAAGCAACTGGTGATGTGGGATTAAGCATGGGTGATTTTGGTTTTAGTTTTGGGCTTGGTCCTGTGCCAAATGTTCAGGCAATCGCGGCTAAAGTCAGGCCCGGTTCAAAGACTGTTGAACTGGTCTTTACCGGCGCAGGTAAAGGTTCTGGCCAGTCACAGACACCGGAGTATTATGGGAAGAAGCAGCGTCAAGCGTTGCGAGAGATAACGAAAGCAAATCGCGTTGATTTTACCACGCACAGTACTGTAGGCATAGCGGGTCTCGCGGGGATGGATCAAGGCGGTAATTTTTCTAAAGCCTCCAAGAACTTTTCTTTACAAGAAGTAAAACGGGCAATTGAATTTGCTGCGGATGTTGGTCGAGGAGGACCGATTGTCGTGCACACGGGTGAATTTACGCGTCCTATTGTTGATGCTGCCTGGAACCAGCAGCAAGGTGATCAGTATAAAGAGAAATTTCGTATGTTTGAGGGAGAAGAAGAACGATCAGCGTTTCGTGTTGTTGATAATAGGACAGGAAGCCTGCTTGTTGAAGCGCGTAAGAACTTGAGTGTTGCTCGTCCGGTCTGGTTGGCCTATGACGAAAAATCAGAAGAATGGAAAAAAAGAGAAGGACAAAAAGAGTATCGCGATGCGCAAGGGAATACGGTCAAGAAAGGTGATTATATCGATTATGAGGGAAATCGTGTCGACATGGCTAAGCGCGTACCATTGTTTGATCCGGAGAAAGGAGAATTTATCACGGAGTTGTATAATTGGGATAAGATGAAAGAAGAAGCGAAATTGATGACGAAGCGGGCTCAGGAAGAATTTGACCGTTGGGAATCTTTATCGGAAAAAGAACGACAGGAATCATTGTGGCGGGAGAAAATTGAAAGTGCTAAGATCAGTCCGCTTGGGAAGAAAATCCTCGATATCAAGCCGGAAGAAGCGTACGTTATTGCAACATTAGAGACAAACGCTGCCCATGCACGGGGATGGGCCTTGCAGTACGCAGAGGGCTTTCAAGAGGAAGTGAAAGCGCTGAACAAGCTAAGTAAAGTGTATGGGGAAACAAAAGAGCTGGAACGAGTATCTACACCTGAAGAGAGGGAAAGGATGAAGAAACAAGTTGCCGATAAGTATGGGGGCGGCTACACTTCTCCGGAAGATATGCTTCCCTCAGATATCATCGAGAGGCAGATGAAGATGTTGCGATTGCAATTAGAAAAATCCCAACAGGCCGCATCTTCACAGATCGCACAGGCAGAAGAGGCAGTAGAAAGAATCCGTCATGTGCAAAGTGCTGAGACGTATGCTTTACAGGAAGCATGTGATTCCTACGCTGATTTAGGAATTGCGGCGATGCGTCAATCGGATCGTCTTCGGAAAGAAGGCCGTTTACAGAAACCATTGGCAGTGGCATTGGAAAATCTCTTTCCCGAGCAATATGGTTCACATCCAGATGAATTAAAAATGTTAGTCCTCCAGAGCCGGGAGGCGATGATCAAAAAATTGACGGATAATTACAAGCTCTCTGAGGAGGAAGCTCGTCAGCGCGCAGAACAACATATCACGGCAACGTTAGATACGGGTCACTTAAACATCTGGCGGAAATATTGGAAAGGCGATCCCAACAAAACAATTAAAGAGAATGATGATAATTTTAATACGTGGATCATGGCAAAGGTAAAAGAATTAGCGAAAGATAAAATCGTAGGACATGTTCACATCGACGACAATTACGGGTATCATGACGACCATCTTGCCCCTGGCGAAGGGAATACTCCTATTCGAGAAATGGTCAAGATCTTGCGCGATAGCGGCTATAAAGGCGAGTTAATCGTTGAGCCGGGAGCAGATTTTGCCAATGATGTTTCTGGTTTTCATTCGGTGATGAAGACGTGGCGCCATTTCGAACTTCCAGTCTATGGCAAGGGCAGTGGCTTGTCTGCTCGAAGGACATGGGGCGACGTGGGATATGGTTTCTTCGGTCAAAACTTGCCGCCATACTTTGTCTTCGGATCTTATTCACCATCAGAGGACTGGACATTATGGAGCGGTGTGCCGCTGGAATGATGGTTGTTGTTTCTGAAGCTACGTACGACTGCACATAAATTTTATATAATTTAATGTTCTCACTATGGCTATCACTGAGGACATGCATCTCTTATCAACTGTTCTCGGAGGTTTTCCGTACAATCGAACGCAAAACCAAGCACGACCAGTACCTTGATGATCTCTGTCATCGTCTCGGGAACCAGTATGATTTTCTCTTGCGTAACGTCCCGCTCTATTCTTCTCGCAGCAAAAGACAAGTGGCAGAAATTGATATTCTTGCTGTTTCTGGGCAAGTATGTGATATCTATGAAGTGAAATGCAGTTATCGGTTAGCAAAAGCACGAAAACAGCTTGGCCGGATCAAGAAGATTCTTTCTCGCGATTCTCTTGTCCGCGATAGTTATTTTTATTGGGGTGGGGCGAGGACATTAATTAAGATGTAGACTATAGGATGTAGATTAATCCTATCTTGTTTCATTTAGCACGCTATCTACATCTCCTCTATACTGTGCAAATTGTCTCAGTCTATTGACGCAATACCGCAACGCATTGTCTTTCTTGTATTTCGGAAGGTTGGGGACGATCACTATCTTCTCTAGGCTCATTCTGTCTCCTTCCATAAACCCGCGGTATTCTAGACCATGCCAAAATTGGTCAATTCGACGTTGACGGCCTGATTCACCTTGCAATTCATCGTCGAAAGTGAGCTGAGGTAGTTGCTGAAGCTTTTCTACTCGTCGTGAGAGGATGTCTCTCAGCTCCTCTTTAGAGATGTTCCTCTTCCCTTCTTCTGCTTTTGTGAGAACATACTCACCGGCGAGCTGCGCGACGGTAAGGGTATTTAACCGGATCAATTGTTCTCGCACGTGTTGGCTGTACTTATTGATCTGTGCCTTGATCTCCCACGGATGATCACTCTCGGATGAATTCTGAGTGTGTGCGTCATAATAAAACGGTTTTCCGATATTGACAAAGACATGTTTGCGTTGAATCTTCGAGAAGAATGGATTTCTCCCGCCGGAAATATGGTCGTATGTCAACCCGACAGGAATTGTCGTGATGACATCAAGAATCCCATCTTCTCGTTCGTTCTTGGCAAGATTGTAGCAGCCTGATTTTATCGGGAAAACAGTTCCATCTGTTTTCGTCGTCCCTTCGGGAAAGATGATGGCATGAATCCCTTTCTGATACTGCTCTCGAACTCTTTGAAAATGAGCTGCATTTTCTTTTCGGAGTTGTTCGATCTCTTCGGGTGAATTTCCTTCTCCAAACGAAGTGCGGTGAACGTGGTACGTAAAGTGTCTTAAGACCAAGGTATCAAGCAGACGAAGTCCGTACTCTCCTCTTTTAACGTTCCGCATGGCAGAACGAAAATCAAATCGAAGGGAAGGGGCGATGTGCATCCAGTAAGGAATAATATTGATTATATCTGCTGACACCTCATGCTTAATCGCCCAGAGTCCCGGGTTCGCATATGGCTGCCCGTCTTCTTTGAGTAAATTCTCTTTTCCGTGGAGTTGCAGTTCTTCTGTATACGTCTTCTGGAGAAGTTTGATGATGCCGATTAATCCGGTAATAATTGGTCTTTTGACCCAGCGAAAGAGGGGATCTTTTTTAGAGACCTCAAGGACTTGTGTATTTGATGCCGACATACAGTCCTATCT
>JACQNF010000090.1 GCA_016203215.1 Candidatus Woesearchaeota archaeon | reverse complement strand
CATTTGACCCAAGATGCAAGAGGTTATTAAATACGTTCAAAGAGGGTATCACTGCGCCAATTGATGTTTTTTATATTTTAGAACGTGGGAAAGAAGGGAGACATTGGTTTGTTGACGAAGCTCTTGACAACCCTAATACTATCTATCTTGAACCGGACATATTTAGTTACGATGGTGTAAGATTAAGCGCGCACCCAGAATGTTCATTAGAGGAAGTGATTTCTGTAAGAAAAGAGAATTTAAATCCAAATAATTTCGCTCTACTTGTTGATGATAGCTGGGAAAGCGGGACTACCATTCAAAAAACAATTGCCTATATTGAAGAAACTGGATACCAAAAGGAGAAGATATTTGCTTTCCATTATTTGGGGAGCGGTGTCCATATCCGATTCAGGCAATTTCAGTCAGAACGATTTGGATTCGTATACCAAAACCCCGTTCTCTTAAACGCCATTACAATGCTAGACTTTTTTGATCATCCTGAAAGATACCAATAAATACGACAACCCCTAAAAAAACATCATCTCTTCTTCCCATCAATCCGCAGATTTCGGACATGCTCATACACGCTTGACCACAACATCCCCGCAGTGAATGCAAATGCTAGTTCCTCCACCGGCACACCCATAATAGTTATTCCGCTGATCGCCTCCCAATTCCAGACTGCTTGGATATACCCCGGAAAAGCGAGATTAAAGAAAAGGAGCAAGCCAAAATAAAAGAGCAGGAATACTCCTCCGCTCACGACCATCTTCACCATTAAATCCCTGCGGCAGACCATCACCAGCAGTGAGCCAAGGAACATTGCTATCGACGCAGAGTAAATCGGATTTAATGCAGTAGTCACAAAGAGCAAAGTAAAAATGAAGATCGGTGCGGATACAGCAAGCCAATGCCAAGAAGGTATCGTCCGCAGTTTCCGGTGTTCAAATTTTCGAAATATCACCTCATATAACACCGAGATTATGCCCCCGATGCTGAACGAAAAAATTAAGCTCTCGAGATCAAACCCCGTTCGCTGAGCGAGATTAAATAGACTTGGCGGATTCCAATATTCCGGCACGAAAAGAGGCTCAGTAAAACCAAGGATCGTCGTAAAACTACTCACCCAGAGCATTTCTTTCCGCGCGGAAGGGTTACAGACAAATATCAGCAGCCAAACCACCAAAAATGCGAGAGAGCCACTGAACCACTCGTACATTGTAAATCCTATTTCACCAAATCAAGCCGTAACTCACGCACTTCAAGCGTCTTTCGCGGACTGATCTTAATAGCGTTGCTTCCTTCTACGACAAAATCATTGACGTCAACGGTAAACACCACATCCTTCGTGTCAAGCATAATACGATGACCATTAAAGAAAATATCGGCTTGCTTCACGGCAACAACATCAACAAAGCTCAGGGCAAGACGTGCCTTAAGATTGTTCTTCAATACTTTCTGATAATCTTCTGCTGAAAGCTCGAAATAGTACGAAGGAAATTCTAAAGAGCGGAGTGTGGATACTAAATTGATATTGTTCAATATGAACATCCCTCGTTCGGTGGAGAACACCACTTCATTTTCGCCTTGATGGACGCTTGCGGGATCTAATTCCAACGCGAGTAAACCGAGATCACAATCAGGGAGACCATTATACACTTCACGTCCATTGACAGCGATTGTTAACTTGCCGACGCCCCCAGAAACACACTGCGGCCGTACTTTCAGGACAAATTTCTCAAGATTCTTTTTCTCAACTTCCGAAACAAGGAATACATTACGCGATGTTTGCGATTCCAAGTTAACGACGTCTGCAACAAGCTGAAGATTTTCAAGCTGAACAGAATTCGTCCGCCAGAACGCCGCGCCAGGCGATGAAACACGAACGTTGATCACTGTGTTTTCACGAAGAAGATTCTGAGGGATAGGGATTGGTTTTATGTTTTCTTGAATATCCGTACGAAGGACTTCCTCTCCGTTCACGGAGATGATCAATGTTCCTGAAAGTTCTGTGATCCGAAACCCGAGAACAGCATTTTGAGTATTCTGAAGATCCTTTAACGTCACGGAGAGAGAATCTTCTTCATCAGAAAAAAGCCCGTTTCGAGCAAAGGCAACATTCTTCCCTCCCAGAACTTGTGCTTCAGTTTTGGTCTGCACTGTCACGACCGGCAGCGGATGCGTGATCTCTGATTGGCTGAAGTAATCAATTCGGCCGGGTGTGGCTTTTAATAACGCCTTCACCAGCGAACCAGAAGGAACCGTTCCTCCTGTAGAAGAAGAAGAAGAAGAGGAGGTTCCTGCTTCTCCTAAAAGTTCAGCTCGCTGCTGAGGATTCACGAGAATAATAAACGCGACCAGAAGCGCGGCGATGATTGCAACAAATACGGCAGCGCTGCCTGCTGCTTGCGCACGTGTTCCACCAATCATCCTCTTTGCCATGATAGTGTACAAATCATTGGAAATATATAAAGTTATTTATAGGACATCTCATTCATCACGCCAATGCAATTGCTCCATCTCGATTACAAGAAAGGAATCGCTCGTTTTAGGGTAAACGATCCGGATGATCTTTGGTATCTCAGCCACGTGATTGACGTAGGGGATAGGATTTCAGGGATTACAACACGCAAAGTAAAGATCGGTGAGACGGAAAACGCCAAAGTTGCTAAGAAAACATTCCACGTCACGGTAGAAGCTGAATCCATTGACTTTAGTACGGGAGGCCATGCCCTCCGTGTGAATGGGAGGATTACGGACGGGCCAGAAGATATTCCTCGAGGAAGTTATCAGACCGTTTCGTTTGAACTGGGGAGTGAAGGTACGATTGCTAAAGAACAGTGGCTTGCTCATCAAAAGCAGAAATTGGATGAAGCAGGAAAAATAAAATATTCATATCTCCTCTGCGTATTTGATCGGGAGGAAGCACTCTTTGCTCTGACCAAAAAATTTGGCTACGAGATTCTCAGCAAAACGCAGGGAGAAGCGCCCAAGAAAGCAAAGACACAGGAGATTAAAACAGATTTCTATGAAGAGATCATCAAAGCCCTCGAAATCTACAACGACCGTTACCAACCCGAAAAGATCATTCTTGCGTCGCCGGCATTCTACAAAGAAGACGTGCTTAAGAAGATTACGGAAAAGGAATTGAAAGCAAAAGTTGTGCTTGCCACCTCTTCCAACGTGAGCGAAGCGGCGCTTGACGAAGTCATCAAGAGGCCGGAGTTGAAGGACGTTCTCAAGGAAAGCCGAGCGAGGGAAGAACAATTGCTGGTGGAACAGCTGTTGATGGAAATTAACAAAAATAATCTTGCTGTTTACGGCTGGGATGAAGTCCAAAAAGCGGCATCTGCCGGCGCCGTGAGCGATCTCATCGTCACGGATAAACGGGTTGCTCAATTTAGAGAACAGAAAAGATATGCAGATCTCGACGAGCTGATGAAAAGCGTCGATGCACTCCAGGGAAAAATTCATATCATCACATCGGAACATGAGAGCGGCAAGAGGATCGACGGGTTAGGTGGCATTGCCGCACTGTTACGATATAAGATGAGGTAGGAGACTTTGCAGACAAAAGACGAGTTATGCAAAGTTCTCAGTTAAAAAAAAAACGATGGCGCCCGTCGATCAAAAATTTAAATGGTGACTATATTTTCAAAAACCACAACCTTTTAATAGTAGTTAATCTTAGTG
>JACQNF010000089.1 GCA_016203215.1 Candidatus Woesearchaeota archaeon | reverse complement strand
ATTTCGTAGCTGGAGAATTGCTTCATAATATTCAAGATGTTTTCCTTCAAGGATCCGTGCCATTTGTGCTCTATTTTGCAGATTCTATATTAAACTTGTGGGGTGATTTGAGAGAAAGATGATTTACTAGAGAGAATAATGATTTGAGAGAATAAAGAAATATTTATATAACTTAAAAATATTAACTTTTTGATGAGCACAATCCCCCTACCACCGATTACTCTGCGGTACAATGGGCTTTTTGATTTTGATGGGATGTACGCCGCCGTGGTCGATTGGGCAAAGAACTACGGTTATCTCTGGCTGGAAAAAACCTACAAGCACAAGGTCCCAAGTCCGAGCGGTGCCGAGCTGGAATTTGAGTGGGAGATGACAAAGAATGTCACGGAGTACATCAATTATAAAATTAAGATTACCGTTCACACCTGGGATACGACAGAAGTCGAAGTTGATACCAATGGAAAAAAGAATAAATTGACGAATTCACGGCTTTACATGATCCTCGAAGGAGAATTAGAGACCGACTGGCAAAAGCGATTCGAAAATAAAGGAAAATTCGCCAAGGCCCTTCGAGGATGGATTGGAAAAATCAAAACGCCAGAAGTGGAAGGGGTCTATGCTGATCAGCTCTATTATCGGATCTGGAATCTCCATGCCATGCTGAAGAAATTCTTTGATCTGCAGTCAAAGAAGCATGTCTACAAAGGATATCTTGGTGAAGGATAAGAATCAAATTCTCTGGAGATCAGTAGCTCTTCCCAAAATAGAACCATGATTGAGCTGCAGAACTGCAGGCGAAACAGGCTTGGCCTTTTTTCAGCGGAGATTGTTCCAGCGGCGAATTCAAAGATTTTGCGCCAGTTTTCTCTTTAAGGCTTTCTTCACAAGCGGGTTTCCCACACCACGGAGCAAAGAGTAATTTCTTCGCTTCAAGCTGCTTTTCCGCTTCTTTCAGCGTCGTCACGGCTACGATACTCTGCCGTAGATGTTTCTCTGCTTTCTCTAATAACGATTGTTGGATCGTTTCTAACAAAAGGGGAATCTCCGTCTCGAGACGATCAAGAGAGACCGCCTTTTTCTCTCCTGTATCTCGACGGACGACGAGCGCCTGTTTCTTCTCTAAATCCTTGGGGCCAAGTTCAATTCGCACGGGAATGCCTTTCATCTCCCATTCGTTGAATTTCCAACCCGGGGTATATTCTTCACGGTTATCAAGATGCACAGAGAGATTCTTCTTTTGTAACTTTTTGACAAGAGTCTGTGCTTCCTTGAGCACTGCCGCTCGCGACGTATCAAAGAGAATCGGCACGATGACTACCTGAACGGAAGATACTTTCGGCGGAAGAACCAGGCCTTTGTCATCAGAATGCATCAAAATCATTACGCCGATGGAACGTGTTGAAATTCCCCACGAGTTCTGGTAGGCAAATTGCTGCTGCTGTTTCTCATCGATAAAAGAGATGCCGAATGCTTTTGAAAAGTTCTGCCCAAGATGGTGGGACGTCGCCCCCTGGATGGCTTTGCCGTTAGGTAAAAAGGCTTCCACGGAAAGGGTGAATTCTGCGCCGGCAAATTTCTCTGCTTCTGATTTTTTACCTTTGAGGACAGGAACGGCATAGAGATTACGAAAGACATCCTCGTACAGATCAAGGATGGTCTTGGTTTCCTCAACTGCTTCCTCTTTTTTCGCAAACACAGTATGGCCTTCCTGCCAGAGAAACTCACGGCTTCTCAAGAAAGGAGTACAGTGCTTGAATTCCCAACGTACGACGTTACACCACTGATTCAAACGGAGAGGTAAATCTTTGTATGATCTGATCCATTTTGCATAGGTTTCACAGATGATCGTCTCTGACGTTGGACGGATAGCTAAACGTTCATGCAATGGAGAACTGCCACCGGATTCAACCCAGGCCACTTCCGGCGCAAATCCTTCAACATGAGCAGATTCTTTGGAAAGTAAGGATTCGGGGATGAAGAGAGGGAAATACGCATTTTTGACACCATCCGCTTTGAATAAAGAATCGAGATATGCTTGAACTTGTTCCCAGATATGGAATGCAGTTGGACGAAGGATATAACAGCCGGAAACAGGACTATATTCGATCAATTCTGCTTTCTGGATCAGCTGGGTAAACCATTCAGAGAAATCTGTTTCTTTTGAAACAGTTAAGCCTTTTGCGTCAACTCCTTTCTGCCCTTTATTTTGGGAAGGATTTTTCGCTTTGTTTTCCGCCATAGCCTTGGAGAAGAGTGGCTGGTTTTATAAACGTTTGGCGTACGAGCATATATTTTTCACACTTAACCCCGTCATTAAATTCTTCAACCAAACATTTAAGTTCTAAAACTTCTTACCTTTCCAAAAAGAGGTGTTACGGATGGTCAGACGGAATTTAGGGAAATTAGATCGAATTTTTCGGTTCGTGTTAGCGATATGGTGGCTCGGCCCTCTCGCACCACAGTTTTATTCGATGTGGGCAAATTGGGCAGTAACCATTGTAGGAT
>JACQNF010000088.1 GCA_016203215.1 Candidatus Woesearchaeota archaeon | reverse complement strand
TAATATTTAATACTTTTCATGACTTCAAGTTAACTTGTTATGATTATATTTCTATTTAATGTGCCGAAATAAACTAATCGTTTTGTATCAAAAGTGTTGGATTGCCAAACCTGATTTGCTATTCTCTAACCCCTTGCTTTATCACTTCAAGAAATGAATCCCTAAATCGTCTTCCATCTTCTCTTTTTTCCGCTTGAAATACTTATTGTCGCCACCAAAGATTTGATCAGAACTTACACCAGTAATAATCACCATGGTTCGAACGGTTCTGTCTAAATCTTTATAGATCTGCGCACCCCAAATGATCTTGGCATGAGGATCAAGACGCGACGAAACTGCTTCGACAATTTGGCGAGATTCATCGAGAGTTAAATTTTCCCCTCCGGAAATATTGATTAACGCCCCCGTTGCATTCGCGATATCTACATCGATGAGCGGGTTTTCTAATGCTTTCTCAACGGATTCAAGAGCGCGTCGATCACTATCAGATTCTCCTACCCCAATCATTGCCACGCCGCCTTCGCCCATAATTGCTTTGACATCGGCAAAATCAAGATTGACCAATCCTGTCTTAGTCACTAATTCCGCAATGCCTTTCACCGCATTTGTGAGGATTTCGTCTGCGACCTTAAACGCAGTTTGGAGAGGCAGCTGAGGAGCAAGCTCTAATAATTTTTCATTAGGGATGACGATTAATGTACTAACATTTTGTTCTAATTTTTCCAGCCCCATCATTGCATTTTCAAAACGATGCGTTCCTTCCATCGAGAAAGGGATCGTGACGATAGCAACACTCAGAATACCCATCTTTTTTGCTGTTTGCGCGACAAAAGGGGCGCTCCCCGTGCCTGTTCCTCCTCCTAGTCCACAGGTGACAAAGATCATATCTGAGCCTTCTAGAAGCTTCTTGATATCCTGTTCATTTTCTTTTGCGGATTCTTCCCCAATTCGAGGATTAGAACCTGCGCCAAGACCATTTGTCAACTGCTTCCCGATCAAGAGTTTCTTATCGCAGGTTGTGTAGAGAAGATCCTGTGCGTCGGTATTCAGTGCAATTGTCTCTATGCCTTTGATTCCGACTTCAGAAATTCGGTTGATGGTATTGTTTCCAGCCCCTCCGCACCCGACGACTTTAATGCGTGTCTTCTGACTCGCCAAGAGCTGTTCTAGTTCTGCGTCTACATCAAGCATTGCACGCTTGCGCACCACATCCTCAGTTGAAACTGTCGTGGAAGAAAACTTTCCATTATCCTGAACGTAATTACCCATACTCCCCCCTATTTTTGATGAGCGGTAGAAAGGGGTGAGCTATATAAAGATTTTTGTGATGGAGTAAATGACATCAGAAGATGGACATTTAGTGAACCGGCTTCTCGGATTGTCTTTCTTCTTTTTTGAATTGAAATTCAAATTTTTGAATACCCGTAATCTCTGTTAATTTTTTTGACAAGACGTCTGTGAACTGAGCCGGCAAGTGCAAAGGCAGTTCAACCACTCCCTTCTCACCATTAATGTTCACTTTAAATTGATCTGCCGGAAAACCAAGCGAGCGAGAGACAAATGAACTTATTTTTTCGGAAACATCTGTAATCTTGCGTTGGATGATATATGTATATGTTACTTCTTTTCCTGCCAAGGGGTGATTAAAATTCACGACAACACGGCCACCTGCGATGCTGGTGACAAAACCACGTTCACCGTCGACATCGACCTGCAGCCCTGGGCGCGGTTGAACTTCATGTTCCCGAAACGTATTCATGGGGATTATTCTGATATTCTTGATATCTCGTTTACCAAAAGCAGATTCGGGCGGTAGAATAACCGTGTATTCCTTGCCAATCTCTTTGTTTTCTAAATCTTTATCTAATCCGGGAAGAAGCTGCTGCTCACCGATACAGACAATTGCTGGCTGCACTGAGCCGTGATGATGAGGGAGTCCTGCTTGATGTGCGACCTCTTCACTCGTCGTATCAAAGACTACGCCGTTGTTAAGCGTACCTGTATACGTCACTTCGACAAAATCATGGGCTACGGTTTTTTCGACCATCGGAAGTTCAGGAACAGAGGTATTTATAAGCTTTTCTTTGCATTGGCTCGGGAGGAGTGAAGAGAAGCTGCCGCGGCAGCCATAATTTTCTCGGCAATTTGTTCTGCACTTTGAGAGGTGCTGTCTAGAACAAGATCATACTGTGATTCTTCGCGATGGTCAATACCATAATACTTCAGGTAACGGCGGGCGTCTTCTTCCTCACGCTCCCGTGTCCGCCGTTTCATCTCTTCGGAAGAGCGGATGGTGCCTTCGTTACGCTCCTGTTTTGTCGCACTCGACTGGAGGTCTTTCCAAATACGCTCTGCTCCAACGTCGATGTCCACTTTAATGAATACTTTTAATGATTCAGGAAGAAAATGGAACTGTGTCCGGCCTTCAACGATGATTATTTTCCCGCCGTGATCTAGCGCTCGGGCTTCCGCGGCGACTTTTTGGTCGATATCAACATCAGTCTCTGGGTGCGTTTGGGCATAGGCATTTAACTCAGCCAAAGTCATTCCTTTTTCTCGAGCAAGATTACGGCGTAACCCGCCGACGTAGATTCGTTCCGCAGACAGTTTTTGCTGAAGGATTTTAGCAACTGTGCTCTTGCCGCTGCCAGGCATTCCCGAAATGGTGATAATCATCAATTTGAAAAATAATGAAAAAGATTAATAAAGCTTTAGCTTGGCGAGGGTATTATGAGTGAATTAATGATTGAAATCAATGCAAAGAAAGAAGTAGATCTTGAAGAGGTAGTCAAATTACTGCATAGAGACAGAAACTTCATTTTGTATTGTCGGCTCCATTCCGTGAATGGGTTGATCTATGGTACAGACAAAAAAACGTATTCTTCTCGCTTTAAGGTAGAGGTAATCTATGAAGAATCAAGGAGAGATGAGAACGGGTATTATATTCTCGGGGGACTTAAGGAAAATGGAACTGCGCAAGTCCCGGAAGAATGGGCGCATCTTGTAACAAGAATTGGCTTAGTGGTTCCGCTCGGAATGATGAAAATATATCCCGCGAGTATCTACTGACGATATTGAATATTCACTAAAAAGTCAAGCAGCGGCCAGCCTTTGACACCGACGTACTTCGCCATCAGATTCATTGCTGGGCCGTATTGCGTTGGATCGGCGTACGTTTCTTCGGGAGATTTAAGTGCGTCTCCACCGTGATCTGCGAGAAAACAATAGACTGCCACAAGATTAACCGCAGTGTTGCGTACAAAGTCTGGTTCGGGAGAGGAAATAATTCGACCAATCAAACTAATCTGTGTCTTCACCAGCTTTGTAAACTGTTCTGGCTCTTCTTTCACCCCTTTTCGGAACGCATGGAGAAATTCTTCTTCTGTGATTGCTAAATCCCCATTGGGGCTTTGTTCTAACAACTCAATTATTTTCTGTAGACCTCCTTTTTTCACGTAGTTTATACCGTTTCATCGATTAAAAAATTTGTGTTCATAAAATATTTATACAAGTACATGAGCATAGGAAAGATGAACGAAATAAACTCGGAACAGCAGCAAAGTGTAGATGAAGAGATGACGATCATCCGAAACTACGTAGATGCCTATCGCCAACAGTACAACGTAAACCCATTGTATCCCTATGATGTCATAACTCCTCTTTCAGAAGAAGCCTCTGGTGAGGGGTATGTTCTTCTCTATCAAGAGCTGGTCCCTACGAGAACCGGATATGGGGCATGGAAGACCTTAGAACAAGATCGAGTACGTCACCTTGTTCTCGAGCAGATCTTAAAAGATGAGCGTAGCGCATCAACAATAAATATCAATAAATGATCGTGACGACAAATGGGTCATGAAGAAGTTACAAAGATTAAAGCTTTCTTTAGAGGATTGAACATCCATCCTCGATATTTAGAACACAAAGCAGTGATCACCAGTGACGATGCCGCAAAGACGAGAGGATTCGCCTTACGACAAGGAATTAAAGCGATTCTTCTGACGAATGGCAGTGGAGAATGGGTTATCATCGATATTCCTGCAGACCAAAAAGTTGATATCAAGAAGGTGGCAGAAGAACTCAACTGGTCAAAAGGAAAAACAAGAATGGCGACTCCCGAGGAAGTTTTGCAGAAAACCGGTTGTGAGGTTGGTGCCGTCCCCCCATTTGGCCACCGAGAGCTCATTCCTGTCCTTGTTGATAGACAAGTGTATGAGAATCACGAAAGCGCGTTTAATGTTGGAGTAAGGACGCAATCCGTCGTAATTGAAACCACATTGATGAAGAAAGTATTTGAAAACGTAAACGCAAGGGAAGGTAATTTTGTTCGAGAGTCATGACTTTATCCAATTAAAGATGGGAGATGTTGCTAAAATATTCTTCTGCCATGGCATTTGGCGGGACGAATTTGCTCTCCCAAAGAAAACCTTCTGTTAAGCGTTGCCGAATTTCTTCGCGGTAGAGAGTATCATAACTTGCAAAAGGATGAACACAACCATATGTTTCGCGATACCGAAGATCACGCGCAGAGGCAATTCTTTCCAGCGAATGTAATGTTCTTTGTCGTTTCAAATGCGGCGTGCTTCGAAAGAGGGAGCGATACCATTCGGGGTTAAAACTCTCTGCCACCCGCTGCCATTCGCCATCAAACTGACTTTCGCAAGGCCTCCGGTAAGAGATGATGTTTCTCCTGTCAAGTAAATCTTTTCGCAAGAAATCCGCTTCTTTTTGAAAGAGGAGAGTAATCTCTGAGGGCAGATAACGTATGGGAAGTTCTGGATTCCATCCACTTTGTGTCATTGCGAGACAACCTTTTCTGCACGTCCTTTTCGTACCAAGAGATCGGCAACTTCGGGATACATTTCCGTCTCCTCACCAGAATCGTAGGGACCATACTTTTTCATGTCCTTCCAGACGAAGCTAGGGGTTGGACGAATAAATCGAATTTTAGTCCGATCTTGCTCAGGTAATTCTAGCTTTGTTGATGCTGGCGCTATTACCGGTTGACTTTCCACTTGAAATGGTGCTTTTGAAAGCAGTGACGGTAATTCGCCATTGAGTAGCCGTAAGAGAATACCTTTTCTAAAGAGATCCATATTCTGAAGTATCTCGTTGTACAATTCCTTTTCTTCACGAAGCATTGCCCCCGTGTCGATGATATCTGAACCGGTTCTGCTTCGATTCAAGGCGATGTCAATAATTTTCTTTTCTCTCTTTTCGTAGATTTCTTTCAATATCCGTCGAATACTTCGCAATTCGTACTCTACTTTCTCTCGCTCTCCCAGAGCAAACAGATCTGTTGACCGCGCTTGCGTATCGAGTAACGCTTTCTTTTCACGGAGATAACCAAGCACATCAATAAAGAAAGTATCCTCTAACTTCTGCAGGTCCTCCCTCTTTTTCTCGTTACGGAGAATATCGTACAGCGTTTCTAACGTAATGCGTATTGTATCCACGAAACCACCTTTTTCACAGATTAATCTTGAACCTTGATTTCCTATGGAAGTGTTGAACTTTTTAAAGATTGTTGTTGTCGTTCGTGAGCGATTTCATGGCTTCGTTAGCTTTACTACTCTCACACAAAAGGTATTTAAATAAACTACTTGTTGGGAATAACGACATGAATATCCTGGGGATTGAAAGTACAGCCC
>JACQNF010000085.1 GCA_016203215.1 Candidatus Woesearchaeota archaeon | reverse complement strand
GGATTATCTCATTTAACCATCTAAATATTTATAAATTATCTCTCCACCGAGAGAGTAAAAACGACGGTGAGATTGATGAGTGATTTTAGATTACTTTTAGAATGTCTCTCACCACAGAGGTGAGTAGCAATGGAACAAAAACAATTAGACGAGATGGATGAATCTTTTTTTGCAGAAGAATATTTAGAGGAAGAAGTAGTCAGCGAAGATTTTCTTGATGAATTAGATGCCAAAGAAGCATCCTTGAAAAGTAAGGATAATCCTTTCGCTTCTGCCGTGACGAGTTCAAAAAAAGAAGAAAAAATAAAGCCGCAAGTGACGGCAAAGAAAGTGAAAGAAGCGAAAGCGGTCAAAACTGCGACGGCAAAGGTTGAGCCAAAGGCATCAGTTAAATTGGATGTCAAGAAAGAAAAAACGGAAGACGTCGTGATCACTCCAGTGAAAACATCAGCACCAAAAGAAGAAAAGAAAGCCGTAGAGAAAGCTGTACCTGAGCTAAAGATGGAGCCGAAAACAGAAAAAGTTGCAAAATACGTAGAAGCGTCCCCGCGTGTTGATCCGTGGGCAGATGAGAAGAAAGAAACAAAGCCCAAGGTAGAATTAAAAAGTGCGGATGATCGCGGACTTTTCAAAGATGCTTCAACATGGAAAGCACTGACAGGAATAACGATTATTCTTCTCTTGTTTTCAGTCTTCACGCAGGGATTCCAGTTCCCAGAAAAAGCGTTGTCATCAGCGCCTCTGACGCTGAAAGAAGCAGAAACAAAAACCCTTGCATTTGTCAACGAGAACCTTCTCTCTCCGCCGTACGTTGCGCAAGTGGTAAAATCAGCAGAATTGGAAGGGCTGTATCAATTCACTCTTTCGGTAGCAGGCCAGACTGTTGATTCCTATCTCACGAAAGACGGGAAGTTATTTTTTCCTCAGGGGTTGGATACGAACTTGAATTTAGGCTCGCTCTCAAACACGCCGCAAAATGCGGCACCGACAGATGCCGTCAAGCCAACAGAAACAATACCCGAAGAGAAAAAAGAGACCGTAACGGAACAACCGACGACGGCACCCGTGACACAGCCAGAAGCGACACAGACCGTAGAAGTACGCCTTGCGGCAAAACGCTGGTTATTTAATCCTCCCGCAGTCTCCGTCAAACGAGGATCATCAGTCATCTTCAACATTGTACCTGACAATGTCGAATTTACCTTTGCAATACCTCAGCTGGGTGTCCAACAAGAGGTTCGTGGACCGACGAAAGTAAAAGTTTCTGTTCCAGAAACAGGTTCATTTGAATATGTCTGCAGCAGCTGCGAAGAGTGGCGCGGGATGAAAGGAACACTGATGGTAGAGTAAGTTTTATATTATCTTCTTTTTTTCGTTTGGACATCCTGATGGAAACACAAAAATCATTGCATTTTCATGAACATCCGACCCCAGGGAAAGTAGCGGTTATTCCTACCAAGCCGTGTAAGACAGTTGCAGATCTTTCTTTAGCGTACACGCCAGGCGTGGCACAGCCATGCCTCGAGATTCAGAAGAACCCGGCGGACGCCTATCGATATACTTCTAAAGGAAATCTTGTTGCCGTGATGAGCAATGGCACGGCAGTGCTGGGATTAGGCAACATCGGAGCGCTCGCAGGCAAGCCCGTAATGGAAGGCAAAGGCGTCCTCTTTAAACGGTTTGCCGGCATTGACGTGTTTGATCTTGAAATCAATGAAGCAGATCCCCACAAGTTGATCGAGATTATCGCGTCGTTGGAACCAACATTTGGAGGGATTAATCTCGAAGATATCAAAGGTCCGGATTGTTTTGCCGTAGAACGAGCGCTGATAAAAAGGCTGAACATCCCTGTATTTCATGACGATCAGCACGGAACAGCAGTGATCACCTCTGCGGCACTGCAGAATGCGCTCGAATTAGTACAGAAAAAGCTGTCGGAAGTGAAAATTGTGTTCTCTGGCGCAGGCGCAGCCGCAATTGCCATCGCCGAGATGCTTCTGGAGTTAGGAGCGCGACGGGAACGGATATTTCTGGTTGATAGCCAAGGTTTAATTATCGCAGGACGGAATGAAACAAATCCTTACAAAGCAGCATTTGCCCAGAAAAGTGGCAACATGAAACTCGAAGAAGTTCTGCAGAATGCAGATGTGTTCATCGGTGTTTCACAAGGAAATATCGTGACGGGAAAAATGCTGACGACGATGAATCCGAAACCGATTATTTTCGCGATGGCCAATCCCACACCGGAAATTTCCTATGATGAAGCAAAGAAAGCTGTGCCTGATTGTATTATGGCAACAGGAAGAAGCGACTATCCGAATCAAGTGAATAATGTATTATGCTTTCCTTTCCTCTTTCGTGGAGCGCTGGATGTTCGTGCGACGAGGATTAACCTTCCGATGAAACTGGCAGCCGTGTCTGCTTTGGCGGCGTTGGCACGCCGGAAAGTACCGAAGGAAGTCGTGAACGCCTACGGGCAGGATTTTCAGTTTGGACCAGAGTATATCATTCCAAAACCATTTGACCCACGGGTGCTCTCTCATGTTGCGCCTGCTGTTGCAAAGGCAGCGATGGATTCAGGAGTGGCGCAGAAGCCGATTACTGATCTGCGACAGTATGCCAAAGATTTACAGAGATTGGCGAAGAAACTGGCGAAGGGAAAGTTTTAGGAGACTCTTGGAAACATACACCTTTAGTTCTTTTTCACAATTATTAAATATCCTTCTTCGCCTGGAACAGGCATGACCTTCCATCACGTCCAAGAATTTCTGAAGACAATCGCTCCGCTTGCTAATATTTCTGCAAAAGAACTGACACGACTGCAGACTCCAAATCACGCTCATACAGCAACAATAACTGCCGGAGGAAAAACATATTCAGCATATCGCGTGCAATTCAATGACGCCCGCGGACCGTACAAAGGAGGAATCCGTTTCCATCCCGAAGTTAACGAAGAAGAAGTCAAGGCATTAGCATTCTGGATGACGCTGAAGACCGCAGTCGCAGATATCCCCTTCGGCGGTGGTAAGGGAGGAGTTGCCGTTGATCCAAAAAAACTCACCCCCGCAGAATTACAGGAATTGAGCCGCGCGTATGTTCGCGCTTTTTCTTCACATTTAGGAGCAGAAAAAGACATCCCTGCCCCAGATGTCTATACCAACAGCCAGATCATGGCGTGGATGCTTGATGAATATGAAAAGCTGAACGGAAATCATGAACCAGGGATGATCACCGGCAAACCCTTGGAACTGGGCGGGTCATTGGTGCGAGATATTGCCACGGCATTAGGTGGAGTGTATGTTCTCGAAGAAGCGGTGAAAAAAGTAAAAGTCAAAGACAGAACGGTTGCAATTCAAGGTTTTGGCAATGCAGGGATGAATGCCGCACTGCTGTTGCAGGATTTAGGCTACACCATCGTCGCAGTATCTGACTCCCAAGGAGGGATCTACAACCCGAGAGGGTTAGCGATCCGAGACGTGATGAAGACGAAAGAAAAGACTGGTTCTGTCCAGAATCACACCGAAGGAAAAAGAATCAGCAACGATGAAATCATAAAACTAAACTGCAGTGTCTTCCTCCCCTCGGCATTAAGCGGAGTAATCACGACAGAGAATGCCGCCGAAGTGAAGGCAAAGATCATCGTCGAACTCGCAAACGGGCCGACGACTCCTGCAGCGGATCGTATTCTCCACAAAAATGGGGTCTTGGTCATTCCAGATATTCTTGCGAACGCTGGTGGCGTGACTGTTTCGTACTTCGAATGGGTGCAGAATAAGTATACTTATTATTGGAAAGAAGAAGAGATCCGCGAGCGCTTGAAAGAGAAAATGGTAAACGCGTTTAGCGCACTGTGGACATCCTACGAGGGGAAAAAGTACGACTTCCGCACAGCGACGTATATCCATGCCATTCAAAAAGTGCTGATGGCAGAGAAGCTGAGGGGAAGGGTGTGAATTGATAGCCTACGCACCATAAATAATAAAAAGAACTGCCTATTCTTCGCTTCACCATGAAACGGACACTCATTAAAGACTTGAAACAACACCTCAATACCGAAGTTCTTATCCAAGGCTGGGTTCAAGAACTGCGCAACCTCAGCAAGATCAAATTCCTCATCCTCCGTGACAGGACAGGAGATATGCAGACCGTTGCGTTTAAGAGCGAAACTGAAATCTCTTCTTTCGAATTGATCAATGAGCTGACAAAAGAGTCTGTCGTCGAAATCGTCGGCATACCAAAAGAAAATAGAGAATCGCGCTGGGGAATTGAGGTAGGGATCAAAAAAATAACGGTTATTTCCACGGCAGCTGCGCCGTTGCCGATCGACAACACAGACAAAAGTCAAACTAATTTAGACAAACGACTCGATCATCGCTTGCTGGATACCCGGAATTTGCATAAGCAGGCTATTTTCAAAGTCAGGAGCAAGATCGTGAAAATCGTCACCAATTTCTTTGATCAAAATGGCTTTACAAACATTAACAGTCCAAAACTAACCAAAATCGGCGTGGAATCAGGAGCTGAACTCTTTGAAGTTAATTATTTTGACCGGCCAATGTACTTAGCTCAGTCGCCGCAGGTCTATAAGCAAATGTTTGTCGGCGGCGGATTTGAACGAGTGTTCGAAATCGGCCCTGTTTTCCGAGCAGAAAAATCGAACACGATGCGTCACTTGACCGAGTTCACAGGTGTCGATTTCGAGATGGGATTCATTTCGGATTATACTGACGTTCTCGAGCTGATTGAGAACATGTTCATCGACCTCATCTCAACACTTCAAAAAGAAGCAGCAGAAGAATTGAAACTTCTCAACGTAGAACATCGTATTCCCACCAAAATTCCACGCTTGACATTAGACGAAGCAAAAAAGTTGCTTACATCAAAAGACAAGAGATATGGGTCAGATGAAGATTTAGATGCTGAAGGAGAACGATTGATCTCTGAAATCGTCAAAGAGAAATTCGGTTCGGAATTTGTGTTCATCACCCACTTCCCGTGGAAGGTAAAACCATTCTACCAGATGAAAGACGAGAAGAACAAGAATGTCACAAAATCATTTGATCTTCTATTTAATGGAGTGGAAATATGTTCTGGCTCCCAGCGAGAACATCGTCTCGATGTATGGAGGAAGCAGGCGGCAGAGAAAGGCCTCGATCCCGAGGCGATGCCGGAATACGCAGAGATTTTTATGTACGGCTGCCCTCCCCATGGAGGAGCAGGTTTTGGCCTTGATCGAATCACTCAACGCTTGCTTTTGCTGAACAACATCCGTGAAGCAGTGCTCTTGCCCCGTGATCCGGTACGTGAGAAGCCATAATTGATTTACTGGCCCAGCAATTGCTAGAAGTCATGAAAGTGCGAGGCTTTCTGGCACATTTATTGTAGAAGTACAACGTTAGACCCTATCTCGATTTCTTTTCTTTCAAAATGGCATCGATATCTAATCTTAGACTAAGATAACGCCCGTACATCATCCCGCCGAGAAGGCTGAAACCAAATGCAGTTAATGCTGCGCCTTCGAGCCAGTGACCAAAGAGACGGTTCCGGAAATATTCAAAGAAGATGTATGAAACCAAGATGATGATCCCAAGACGATCCATCGTAATGATCACTTTTTTCTTCTCTTCATGCCATTTAATTCGATTTATTCTCCCCGCGAGGAAACCAAGACCGACACCCATGAGAATTCCAGACAATGCCAGCAAGAAATCGATGGCATGGACGAGGATATCATAGCTGATGATGATCGCATTCACAATAAAGAGGGTAAAGAGAAAATGGAGGTGAAAAAGCAGTTTCCGATCAAGGTGCCGCTTATCTTCTATAATCATGGAAAGAGAAAAAAGTTTTTGTTTTTATGTGTTGTGACTGCCGAGGCTCTGTAGCGAACTAAATACGTACCCAGAAACTATATATTTTTAAATGACGTTCTCTGGCAAGATACTATGCCTCCAATGTTTGTTGCAACTGCGATAGCGGAAATACAATATCTCCACGCATTTGCGTCAGATGTAGATAAAAGCCTCATCCGAGAACGAGTTCTTCCTGTCTTCACCGTCTTTACACAGCATCTGAAAGATAAGAAAAAACAAGATGAATTAGAGAGGATAGTCGATTCCGTCTTTGTTTTGAGAGACGACGGGTCACTGCCCAGAGACCATCCAGGAGGACTAAATGGCTTTCCGGCAAGCTATAAAAGAGCCTCGGGAGCAATAGTGGTTGCCGAGTCTGAGTTCAACGAAAAAGGATATCTCGAGTGGGCGTTTCTCTTAAAGATGGGCGACTTTCTCCGGATAAAACCAATAATACGGCACCCTGTAGTGACTGCAAATGCGGTTGCTTCATTCTATTTAGATATGGCGTCAGAAGGATTGCCTCAACAGAGAGACGGGATACGGCTTTGGGCTGTAAAATATGTTTTCCCGACGGTATTTCAGGGAGAAGGAATCCATAAGATGGCTTATAGGATGGGAAATGAAGCTAAACAGAGAGAACGTGAAACAGGAGGAAGCGGATTGCAATATATCTATGAATTGACAAGATAGAAAAAATTGCCCGGCTTCATTCCACCGCAAAGTCCACATTCACCTGCAGCGACAATTTTATTTGTTCTGGAGAAATCTCCGGAACTGCCGCTTCCAAGACCACCCCCGATTTCATCGCCCGATCAAAGTACCACGGCCCGCTAGGGAAACCGCTCTCTGTCACGTGAAGTACGTCGCCCACCGAAACACCGAGGCTTCGCGCCAAACTCTCGGCTTTCTCCCGTGCTTTAGCAGATGCTTCTTCCACTAGTTGTTCTCGCACTTCCTGTTCTTTCTCGGAAGAGAGCCGGAACGAAATTCCATTCACGGTATTGACACCATTCTGAACAGCAAGCGTGACAAGTTCGCCAGCTCGTTCGGTCGCTTTTGTCGTCACGCTGATTGTCTGCTGCAAACGGTAGCCTTTTTCCACAGATTTTTGAAGAGAAGGATCCCATTCTTGCCAAGGATAGAGATTGTACCCGGTCGTTTCTATCTCTTTATCTTTGATGCCTGCCTCTCTGAGTCCGGCAATGACAGAATTCATCTTGTGTGAGTTTTGCTCCTGTACTTTTTTCGCATCGTTGCCTTCCGTTAAGACAGTGAACGAAAGAACAACCTCATCGGGCATGGCCTCCGTTTCTGCCGTTCCCGAAACACTGATCTTATTCTTTTCTGCGCTGAGAGAGATCTGCTTTTCACTGAAAAGAGTCATCAAGAGCAGTAAGACTACTCCCGCGACGGTTAATACCTGCATTGTTTTGTCATCCATGGGAAATCACCTTCGTACAATTCTTTCTTGCACAATAACGATAATCACATAAAGCAGCAGCGTCACCACACTCCCAAGCAAAAACCAGAGAATGCTATACTGGTCTGCATAGGTTGGTGGCGGCACGACAAAGACATTCTGTTCCATGGCAGGAAATCCGGGCATCACTTTTGCGCTCTGCTTAGAGATGACCGTTTTGCTGAACAACCCCCAAAGAGCACTAAGACCAAGGATGAGTAATCCGACAGGAAGGATGCCTCTCAATTTCTGTTTAAGACCGCTGACTTTTCTCGGGGCAATAATAATATATTTGTTCGCCAGTTTATAGTGATTTACTTCGCGGCCTTTGGAACTATAATGAAATTCTTCAACGGTCACCAGACCTGCTTCCTGCAACTTTTGGAGATGGTAATGAACCGTCGGGAGGGGAATCTTCAGATCAGTAGCGATCGTACTCTCTGTCGCGTCGTTCTCCGCGAGAACGTTCAAGATCTTCCGACTCGTTTCGCTGGTGATCGTCTCAGCAAGTTTCTTTGTTTTTGGTTCATTGAGATCGACGAGGAGGAAGTTATTTTTTTGCATACTACCTGCTAGACTCGTAAGATATAAATACCTTCTGATAGCTTCAACATGGTTTAAAGTCATACCCCCATTTTGAGGAATCGCATATGCTCAAAATCACTCTCGGAACACAAAACCCCACAAAGATTTCTGCTCTTCGCGATCTCCTCGTAGAATATCCTTTTCTCCAGAACGCAGAAGTCATCTCTAAAGAGGTTGATTCAGGAGTGGCAGATCAGCCATTAACGCTAGACGACACCATGCGCGGAGCGGAGACGAGGGCAAAGAGTTGCTACTCTTCGGACTGCCTCTTTAGTGTAGGCATCGAATCGGGATTCCTGGAAGCGCCGCGGGCGCAGGGCGGATTGATGGAATTAACTGTTTGCGCCATCTATAATGGGAAGGTTGTCCACTATGGTTTTTCTTCAGGGTTTAATTGTCCGGTTGAACTTCTTGCCCACATCAGAGAAGGGAAAACACTGAACGACGCAGCGTATCTCGCAGGATATACAAACAACCCCAACGTTGGCGCAGCAGAAGGAATCATCGGCATTTTGACAAGAGGCAGAGTGACAAGGAAAGAATACACGATGCAGGCACTGAGGATGGCGCTCATCCACGTAGAGAGAGAAATAATCTGAACCTAACATTTATAATCAACAACGCCATCGTTAGATTGTGCAACCGTTTAGCCGTGAAGAACACAAGAGGATACTTCATCCGCTCATTGCTCAGCTAGAAAAACTCTATACTCCCGGCAAAACCATCATTGTCGGTATCCAAGGGGGTCAAGGGACGGGAAAAACGACGTTCACAAAAGTCCTCCAGAAAGAATTAGAGTTAAAAGGATATCACGTCACCTCGTTCTCCCTCGATGATTTTTACCTTCCACTTTCAAAACGGGAAGCGCTTCAGAAGCGATACTCACAGAACCCATTTTATCAGATTCCTCGCGGCCTGCCGGGCACACATCGTCTCTCTCTGTTAAAAACAGTTTTGTACGAGCTCCGGCAAGGAAGACGAACGGAAATCCCTCTCTTTGACAAGTCAATCGCAAACGGCAGGGGAGATGTTTCTCCATTGAAAGCAGCAGTTCATCAACGGCAGGATTTCATTCTCTTTGAGGGATGGTGTGTGGGGATCCCATTTGTCACACCGCTTGCTCTCGCGCGAGTCTGCAGTAAGCATACGATATCTCTCAAGGATATTGACCCGAAATTAGAGTATTCCCGACAAGTTCTTCGCTTTGTCAGAAAATACCGCCCGCTCTGGAAATTCGTTGATTACTCCATCATGCTTCGTCCACGTCACCCGTCTCTTCATTTGAAATGGCGGATGCAGCAGGAACGGGAATTAAAACAAGCCCGAGGCGAGGGCATGTCTGAAAAAGAAGTGGAGCGCTTTGTCAATCTCTTTCTTCCGTTTACGTATTTATGCTATGAAAAAATCAAGCCGGATGCAACGATTATGATTGATAAAGAGCATACCTTCACAAAAGTTGTGTGGAAGAAGTGAATTCTTTTTGAGTCGTTTGTACTTAGTTCGCCGTCACGGCGGGCAAGGCCAAAGTGTCTGTCTCGATCTACTAAGCGAAGCAGAGTGGTTAATGTCGGAGAATAGACGGTAGAACAGTTTAGGTATAGAAATCCAACAAAGTAATTCTGTCAATGTGTTGGATTTCTAATAAGGAAACCAACCGTTAACACCAAATGATTTAGTTGGTTTCCTATACATCCATTAGGACAACGCTATTCTCCGCGAGACAGACGGCCCGCCCGTCGAATCGTTGCGGCGAACTAAATATGTACTCTTAGTCAAAACATTTAAAAAGTAACTACTGGTAAGTTATCAAATGAGTTCCGTAGACCAAGCACTTCATATACTTGACAGGTTGCGCCCTCGATATCAACGGAGAGGATGGGACTTGGAAGATTTCCAGTATCAACGACATCAAGTTATCGAAGGATATCTTCGCCCAAACCGAAATGAAGAGAGAGTAGAAGAAACACCATCCTCCATCTTGCTGGAGGAGAAAATAAAGACATCGCTTCCGAATTCGGAAAATACTCTCAAAAAGGGTTGGGATTATCTTCATGCTCTTGGAGCGGAGTATTACCAAATTATGTGTGCCGAGGAAAAAGGGACAACTCCGCAGAACCGCACTCCTCGCCAACAGGAGATTGTCAGCGAAATCGTCACGAGGACGATGCCCTATCTCCATCTTCTTGCTCTGGAAGCCAAAACAGGGTACATTGAAATTAAAAAGGGGAGAAGAGTGACACTTCTTGGTTCTCGCTGCGAACAAAAAGATCTGATTCAAGAAGGAATGGAAAGAATCGTTTCATCGTTTCATGCATTTCAACCAGAAAAATGTCGAATCAGCTCTTGGATAAGAACTACTGCTATCGGACAAATGTTAAGATTTTCAGGAAAGCAAGGTCTTTTCCCGTATCTAAAGCTGCACTGGGAAGCGCGGACGCTTTTCCGCACTCATTTTGACAATGAATTCCTTAATGCCATGGCTGAACGAGCATACAGGTCTTCACTCAATTCTCGATGGGGATATGAACGCGCCGCAATGCTTCTCTGTTCGCTGAATGGAGAATATATCGATCTCTGGGGCAATCCTGACGACAAAGAATCAAACAGCGATCCTCTTTCGCCTGAAACTTTTGAAGAAGGATATTGTCCTAACGAAGACGCCGTGACGGCAGAAGAATACGTCGAAAGACGTGAAATGAGAGATAACCTTCAGAAAGCATTGGAAAGGCTGACTCGAAGAGAAACGAGAGTGCTTTGCGAAACGGTAGTAAACGAAAAAACACATCGCGAGATCGCTCCCAAATTTGGGGTGACAGAACAGAGGATTAATCAGATCAAAAAAAACGCACTGGAGAAACTTGGCCATCCTTCAAATAGATTGAGAAAATACCTCTCTACATAGATTCCATCAAAATTCTTAAAAAAGTCAACCGCCGGCCGTGATGGCGAACTAAATACAGACCTCACACAACAACATATTTAAACTTCGTTTTCCTCCTACTCTTAAAAAGAGGTCGCGAGGATGCATCCACCATATGATGTTCTCTGTATAGGATCAGCAACAGTTGATCGCTTTTTGACCATCAATTCTCCTTTTGAAATGATCCATCCCGGAGATAAAGTACTTGTCCAGGCTGCAGAGACTCATTCTGGTGGTGGAGCTACGAACTCAGCTGCTGCCCTGTCTTTGCTAGGCCTCAAAGTAAAGATGCTTACAAAAATAGGTGATGATCATGATGCCGAATTTATTCTTCGGGAGATGAAACGGTACAAAGTGCCTAATCTGTGTACTCGGCGAAGCAGACGACCGACGGATTCGGCCACAGTCATCTCTGCACCGAAAAACGCCGACAGGATCATTTTTGTCCACAAAGGCGCGTCACAGGATCTTCAGGTGGCAGATTTTACGATAACATCTCCTTTGCCGCGCTGGATCTACCTCGCAACCCTCTGGGGAGATGCATTTCAGACAGAAAAAAAGATTGCGTCATTTGCACAGGCTAAAAAAATACCTCTTGTGTTCAATCCTTCCCTCTATTTAGCGGCAAAGGGCAAGTCGTTTCTCAAATCAATTTTAGATGCCACTACTCTGCTCGTCCTCAACATTGAAGAAGCACAGGCGTTGTTGAAGACAACGGAAGATAAGACGAAGAATCTTCTCAAGAGATTACACGCGGAAGGGCCAAAAATGATCATCATCACCAATGGAGCAAAACGATGCTGGGCATTGTATGACAACAGAACCTATTCGTTTATCCCCCCTACAGTGAAGGTCGTTCATACTGCCGGCGCAGGCGATGCGTTTACCTCAGGGGTAGTTGCAGGCATGATCAAACGATGGAAATTTGAAGACTGCCTCCGCCTCGGACAGATCAACGCGTCATCGGTCATCCAACATATCGGGGCAAAAAATAAACTATTAACTGAACGCGAAGCGCGGCATGAACTCCAAAAAAAGAAGATAAACATCGTGATAGGCAGAATTTAAACACATCAAAACCAAGGTAAAAAATGTTTCATTCGACATTAAAATTGCTTCAGAAAGCGCAACGCGGTCGATATGCTGTCCCGCATTTCAACATCAACAACATGGAGATCGTGCAAGGAGTCACACGCGCAGCAGCGACACTGCGCTCGCCAGTGATTCTTGCGACATCCGAAGGATCACTTCAATACGCAGGAATGAATTACCTCTATTCCCTCGCACAAACTGCTTCAGAAGTCACGCCAATCCCGATTGCGCTTCACCTTGATCATGGCCAAAATGAAGAAGTTGTGCGGAAAGCCATCCTGATAGGCTATTCCTCGGTGATGATCGATGCGTCGCATGAACCATTTGAACGAAATGTTCAGAAGACGAAACGGATTGTTCAATTAGCGCATCGAAAAGACATTGCAGTGGAAGCAGAATTAGGAACCATCGGAGGCGCGGAAGACACTGTCCGAGAACGAAAAATCCAGTACACAGATCCGAATACCGCTCAAGAATTTGTAGAACGCACTGACTGTGATTTTCTAGCCGTGGCGATCGGCACAAGCCACGGTGCATACAAGTTCGCAGGAAAGCCATCCCTCCAGCACAACATCCTCAGCCAGATCCGCCGAAGAGTACAGGTTCCTCTCGTCCTCCACGGCGCGTCAGCAGTGCCGCGAAAGATTGTCGTACTTGCTGAAAAATACGGCGCCTCTCTTCAAGGAGTACGCGGTATTCCTGATGCGCAGATCAAGAAGGCTATCGCTAATGGTGTCACAAAGATAAATACGGACACCGACCTTCGTCTTGCCTTCGACGCTGCGGTGCGGAAAGCGTTGAACAATTCACCACGTGACGTTGACCCACGACATATTCTTGGGCCGGCGCGAGATCTGATCCAACACGTGGCAGAACAACGCATCCGTCTTTTCGGGAGCGCGGGAAAGGCGTCATGAAAGTGCGGGAACATGAAAACTGACGGTGATCAGTTTTCTGTTCAGAAATGTAATATTCTTTACATTTCTTGAAATCGTCTCACCTCGGCTTAAAAGCCGAGGCTTGGAAAGAGACGATTTCTCAACCCCGCACTTTGTGACATAAATGTGCTAGAAAGC
>JACQNF010000084.1 GCA_016203215.1 Candidatus Woesearchaeota archaeon | reverse complement strand
CTCTTTCACCGTACGCCTGCCAGAGACTAATTTTCTCTTTCAGAAAGATTATAAATCACCCAATATCTCTTATTTGAATGGAAATCATCAATCCCGACGGCCGCGATTACCACATGCATTCCCTGAATTATTCTGACGGGCTTAATACCATTGACGAACTCGTTCACTGGGCAGGTGTTTTCGGGTTACAAGAAATTGCCATCACCGACCATTCACAAGCCACCTTAGACAAATGTAACTTTGCAAAAAAAGGATTTAGAGGGACTGTTCAAACGGAACGACGCTGGCAGAATGTTCATGACAATGGTGTGAATGTTATTTTCGGCGTTGAAGGCGATCTCTTGAATGAACAGGGCGACATCTGCGACCACATCCAGGGAAAAAAAGGAGATTTCCTCATCCTCTCTCTTCACAAAGAAATCTATTCTGGTGATTTTACGAAAGTAACGGAAGCATACTGCCAAGCCATTGAGCGCTTTGGTCAACAAATTAATGTCTTAGGACATCCGTACGTCCTCGATTCTTACCAGCAGTATTTAGATATTGAAGCAGTGACGAGAAAAGCAAATGAGCATAACATCCCTTTAGAACTGAATGGGGTTTATCTTCTTAAAGGAAAAGTAGATTTTGCGCAATTGGATCGGATGTTAGCTCTCGCTGATCGGATCTATGTTAATAGCGATGCGCATACGCTTCACGAATTGAAAAACGCACGGGAAGCAGGATTTGCATACCTTCGTGAACGTGGTTATTTGTGAATTTTTGATCTTGAGTGATCTTTAGAAGCTATTTTTTCTCTGGGCTTCATCCAAAAATTCGCTCTCGCTCAGGTTAGCGGCTCAAAGTCCCTGTATCTTTTGATAAAATTGTCGACATTCCCCGTATGGGGCGTCCCCCTTGTCGACTAGAAGTTTATTTAGGATTGGACTTTGCTTCATGCCGCTAACCATTTTTTGGATGAAGCCTTTTCCCTGGAATCATTTTTAAAGAGACGGTCAATCTTTACTGCTATGGTCTCAAGTTCCCGTCAACAGCAATTGGAAAGTATCCTTGCTTTGAATCAAGTTTTGTATGGCGATGAAGACTCATGTTTAAACCCAGAAGAAGCGCGAACAAACGTAGAGAGCAACGTTATCCGCTTAGGGAAGGAAATGGATGAAATAGATGACGGGAAAGGAAATATAACAGCGAGGATAGCTAACGGTGGAAGCGGTTTGTTGATCACAACAGACGGGCATATCCTTACTGCGGCGCATGTGATCGAGGAGTGGATAGATGATTGGGAACAAATTACGGGCAGTCCAAAGACCATCGAGAACAAATATCGCGCATATGTCTTAAGAAGAGAATCACTACCAGACAGAAAATCATTTCCTCTAGATACCTCGTTCCATTACCACGACTTTCTTCATGATATTGCCCTCATTAAAGCAAAAATCCCTTTATCTCCACAACCAATTCCTTTTCAGTTTGACGAAGAGAGGGGAGCCCAAGAGAATTATCGGGTTATGCGTGAAGTTACACACCTTACCAGGAATAACGAAGAGATGGAACTGAAACGTACTGTTGGCCACATTTTTCAATCTTCTGTTCACCCAAGTGTGGATGCGGGTTTTGGTGTGATGAGGAGGACATTTGACCTTTTTGACACTTCTCTGATCGGTCACGGAGGAGACAGCGGTTCTCCCATTTTAGGAGACAACAAAGTGCTGATGGGGATTGCAGTTACTTCTACCAGCTCAATACTGCGTAAGGACAAAAGGGGAACAATTGGATGTGCAAAAATTGAATATGCATTAGATCTTATCCAAAGAGCAGTCTACGAAGAAACAAAGAAAATATTATGATTCTAAAATCATTTCTTCCTCTTTAATTCCAGCTCGCTGATCACGCGCTCGCCCAAGATTGCTTTCTGTTTGATCTTGAGACTTGTCTTCCATTCGTTCCAGAACCGGTGGTGATCATAGTACACGAGAACACAGAGCACAATGACCATCGTTATCACCGACCCCAAGCCTGCAAGACCCATATCTTTGATGGCATCAAAGAGATCGCCTTGCGTTCCAAGATACGCTATCCCTAGATCGCCGGCAAAAACAAGAGTGATCAACCATTCTATAATTTCAAAGATCGCACTTGCCGCAAGGACAAATTCGATGGGAACGTAGAGCGCCCAGAATCCCTTTACGCTGCCAATCCGCTTAACGATTTCTCTCATGGGATATGCTAAGAGCAAGCCAAAACTAAAGTGCACGATCCGGTCAAAATGATTTCGATCAAGAGCAAGAGTATCACGAAGCCAATCTCCAAAAGGTACTTCTGAATAGGTATAATGCGCTCCGATGATGTGGAGTACAAGGAAGATAAAGAAGAGACCGTAGGAGAGATGGGAGAATCTAAACCAGCGGTGGGTGAAATAAAGAATAATAATAAACGGGATTGTCAATAGATTTTCAATAATCCAATCTTCAAAATAACTGGTGTTGAAACTAAGAATAATCAACTGCAATAAAAAGACAAGGAAGAGAACCAAAGGAAATTTCTCACGAAGTTTGAGCTGTCTATATCCATACCACGTTAAGAGTGAAACTCCTGTCGCCAACAGAAAGACGCCCTCCAACCGCAATACGAAGGGCAAGACAAGAGGAGCATTTCCCCCATAGCCATTTCCAAGAGTGATACTCAGTGTTATGAATGTACTTATGCTGGTGAGAAATGTAAGAAAGAACGTCGAGAGGCTGTGCTGATACGCTACAAAAAGGAAGCCCATCCAAAAGACGCTAATAAGCACACATGAGAGAACCGGCGATTCGGGGTACGCAATCCCAATGCCAAAAAAGCTCGCTACACCTAGCACAAGAAGAATAAGTATAAACTCCGTGGTATAGATGACATCTTTTTTGATTCTTGTCTTCATCTCTACTCGCCCCGTCGCGGCGTCACTAGATTATACACCCATCCAAAAAGCAGACCCATCAGAAATCCCCACAACGCCGTCTCAGCGAGACCGGCCAGTATTCCCAAGGGAGTGAGTGAGAACGTAAAATGCAACGATGCAACAACAGAAACAGCTTCTTGCATGTATCCCAACGACCCGAGGAGCGAAACGAGCAAGACAAACACAACGCGCACCACCGCAACCGTGTAACCGAGACCAAGCACATTCAGCGATTGTTTCGCAGGAAGAGAATGGATTTGGATGGGACGCAACGGCTCTGAAAGCAATTCTCGTGATACCAGATGATCTGTTTTATACCCAAGCGCCGGTTTCTTCTTTCTTGTCTTTTTCGTTCGTGTAACCATCTTTTCTACCTCTTTACCGTTATTGCTCTCCAATCGCTCTCCATCTTCGAACGATTCACGACGCCCGGACCAATCCACGTTAAATCGTAATGCTCGTCACTTTACTGACTCCGTCAACCATACTCACACCAAAAAGGGTATCAGCTTCGGCGATCAATGAATCGTTGTGTGAAATGACGATGTACTGTGCTCGATCGGAATAGGCTTTGATCAGTTTGGCAAGTTTTTCAGAGTTATGCTTGTCAAGAGCAGCATCGATTTCGTCAAGGATGTAAAATGTCGCCGGTTGGAATTCTTGGATAGCAAAGATAAACGCCAGTGCCGTAAGGGTTTTCTCTCCGCCAGATAACGACTTAAGGTCCATAAAGCGATTGCCGCTGATCTTAACCTGGATGCTAACACCGTCTTCGAAAGGTACATCAGGATTATCTAACTGTAAGTAGGCCTTTCCTTTAGTATATAAGCTCTCGAAAACACGCTGGAAATTCTCATTGACACGTTGAAATGTTTTGAGGAAGTGGTCTTTTTTCTTTGTCTCAATCTCGTTCATCATCGTCAGAACATCTGTTTTTTCTTTCGAAAGTTCTTCTTTCTTTTGGATCAGCTCGTTAAATTCTTTTTCGACCTGTTCATAGACTTCTAGGGCTTTCATGTTCACGGCAGACATCTGGGCGAGCATGACTTCAAACTTACTAATTTCTCTGTGAATATCGTGGAGCGGAACATCTTTCAAGATTTCAACTGCTTTGTACCGAGATAACTCTTCTTGCAACCCCGCCAATTTTGCTTTGATCTCCGCATTTTTTAAGGATACAAGGTTGACTTCTCGCTCACTCCCGCGGCTCTTCTCTCGCTGCGCTTCTACCTCTTGTTCTAGCTTTGTGACATCTGCAGTGATCTTTTCCCTCTCTGCAAACAGTTGGTGATACTTAGCATAAAATTCTTTGCTTGCCTTCTCTCTGACTTTCAATTCTTGTTCTGCCTGATCTGCCCGTTCAGAAAGAGTTTTAATCTCTTCGGTAAACGCTACTTCTTCTTTTTCATGCTGCTTGAGGATTTCCTTGATCTTCAGTTGTTCTGGACCGAGAAGCTGTCCAAGATGGATAGCGCTGTTCTTGACATCGCTTTCTAACCGAAGGATTTCTTCTCGGCAGTGCTGGCGACTATCTTCGAATGCACTGAGCTGAGCGAGCAGCCGCGGATTGCGTAGTTCGCTGATCTGGTCGCGGAACTGCTGTTTCTCCATCTTGAATGTCGCAAGATCTTTGTTCACACGAGTGATCTCTTTCTGGATCGAAGCACTTTCCGTATTGACGACAGAAAGACGCTCTTGAATTTCTTTCTTGAGGGACGCAGATGCGTCTAAATCTCCCGTCTTAAGGTGAAGTGTCTTTTCTAACGTGATGATCTCCGCTTCCAGTTCTGCTTTCTTTGTTCGAAGGAACGTAATCTCTTTTTCATTCGCCTCACGTTTTGTCGTAATCGTTACCAGCACGCCCTCGGTGAGCGAGATCTCTTCTTCTAGTTTTTCTAGTTCTGCGAGAGAATCTTTTTCTTGGAAACTAAGCGTGCTCCTGCGTGCTGTAAATCCGCCGTGCATGACTCCGCTGGCTTCTGCAAGATTTCCATCAAGTGTCGCCATCTTGATCCTGCCGATGCCCACATTTCGAGCGATGTCCAGATCTTCAACGACGAGCGTATTGCCAAAAACATACGAGAACGCTTTCTGAAATTGCGGTTTGAATGAGACCAAATGAAGAGCAAAATCATGCACTCCTTTCGTCTTAAGAAGCTTTTGGTCTTCTGTATTAATTTCGATCGCACGAATTTTGTTCAGAGGGATAAATGAGGCAGAACCAAGCTTGTTGCTCTTGAGATATGAAATACATTCTGCAGCTGTCTTGTCCGTATCGACAACCAAGTGCTGCATCCGGCTTCCGGCAGATGTTTCCACCGCTTCGGCATACTTTTTGGTGACCTGTCCAAGTTCGGCGACAGTTCCATAGACCCCGCCAAATTTCTTTTTGTTCGCAAGAATGCTTTGCAGCGCCTTGTTGCTTGACAGGCCTGTTCGCATGGTGATTGCTTTCGCATTCAATTGAGCATGCTGTTCCTGAATGCTGCTTAATTTCTTACGGGCGTTCGCAAGTTGAGAAGCGAAACTAGCATCATGATCAAGGCACTGATTCAGTTTTAGTGTCGCGGCCTTAAAGTCGGTCTTGAAATTTTGAAGTTTCTTGACTTGATCTTTGTTCTGCTCTTCAACCTCTTTCACTTTCTTGATCTGCTCGTCAATCGTCTGAAGTTGATATTCAAGCCGGTCTTTTTCACGCAATAATTCTTGCTGCTTTAGACGGATCTGCTGGATTTCTTCTTGTTTCTGTTCGATCGCCTTGTCTTTCTCTTCGATTCCTCGTTCAATCTCGCCAGATGATTCAATGTTATTCTTCTTCTTGAACTCGGCGATGCGTTCTTCTATTTCTTGTAATTCTTTTGTCTTCTTCTGCACCTGTGTCTGCATCTCCTTCTGCTTCTGCTGAAATGCCGTATTCTTCTGCTGCAGTTCTTTGATCTCTTGATTAAATTGATCTTTTCGCTGAGCGATCTTGTTGATTTCATCTTTCAAGGTCGAAACACGAGTTCGATCCTTGGCAATCATCACCTTGAGATCTTCGATCTCTTTATGGACACGCACCTGCTCTTTTTCTCCTTTCTGTTCAATTTCTTTGTTTATCGCAGACGTTCGTTGCCGATGTTCTTCCATCTTAGATTTAAGTGCGAGTGTTCGTTCCTCTGCTTTTGTAATCGTCTCTTGATGTTTTCCGATCTCCGCATCAAGTTTTGCTTTCTCCGCTTCTCTTTCTGAAATCTGATACGACAGTGATGTTGCTCGAAGGGAATCTATCTTATTTTTGAGATCCCTAAATTTCAGCGCCTGATCCCGATCTTTTTTTAGTTCCTTGAGATACGTCCCTCGCTCTTTCAGAATGATCTCTGCACTGTTTAATTTTTCTTCAACTTTGTTGAGTTCTAGAATAGCTTTATGCTTTTTCTCTTCATAGATAGAAACATCGCTGATCTCTTCCACGATCTTGCGTCGCTCCATCGTAGGCATGGTCACAAACCGCGTGATGTCACCTTGGAGGACAATATTATACCCGTCGGGATTGATCCGCGCCAACGAGAGAAGATCAAGTATTTCTGTCCGTGTTTTTGTTTTCCCATTCACCTTGTAGATGCTGTTTCCTTTCTTGGTGATCGTTCGTTCAACCACGACCTCTTTTTCATCTATCGGAAACGTCTTTTCCTGATTTGAAAAAGCGATCTGGACTGTTCCCGCACTTGCGGGTTTCTTGTTCTTTGCCCCATTAAAGATAAGATTGGCTGCTTTTTCTGCGCGCATGGACTTAGCGGAGAGCCTCCCCAGAACAAAACAGAGGGCATCGCCGATATTACTTTTTCCAGAACCATTTGGTCCGAGGATACAGTTATACTTCCCTTCCAGGGGTATCTCTGTCTTATGCGCGAAGCTCTTGAATCCTTGAATACTGATGCGATTTACTCTCGTCATTGTAGAGGTAGAAGGTTACATTTTTTCTTTATAAACGTTGTGTTTCCTTGCAGAATGACAACAACGAGGGAAAAAGAATCATCTATCCTTGAAGGTTAAAATCGCTCTCGAATGCAGTAATCAAAACATCTTTGGCATCAAACAGCTGAGTAGTAATATGAACCGTATCGAGGTTTCCCGCAGTAACAGCACTATACGCAAACCCGCTTGGGACATTAACAGTTGCCTCTAATTTCTGTCCTGCTTTCACCGTCTGAGCGGCAACAGGAAGACTTATTTTCTTATCAAAGTCGTCATATCCTTCGACATTCATGATAATGTACGCGGGCTTGACTGTCCCATCTTCATTATTTTTAACAGTGATCGAAAGTTGCATGATCTTTCCCCAGTCTCCGAACCATTCTTTCTTGACAGAAGGCACAGCAAGGGCAACTTTAGTGTATTTGGTAATAATCGTTTCAGGAACATCACTTGCAGATCCTGCACTTGCTTCTACTGCAGGCTTTTCCACAGGGACTTCTTCTTTCTTTTCTTCTACTGCTGTAGTGTCCGCTGCTGGTGCCTCTGTTTTGGCCGTTTTCTCGGAAACGACTGCTGCGGTTGGCGCAGAAGAGGAGAAACTAAAGATATCCGAACCGTCTACGCTCCAACGGCCAGTGAAAAAAACTCCGGCAAGGAGGAGGACCATCAAAAAGAACTTAATGACTTTGCCCGGACGAATGGTAAAATGGATCTCTCGTGGTGCTTTGGGCTCTCGAGACACTTCACGTCCTTCCGAACGGCTTTCTTTTTGTACCGGCTCTGCAAAGCGAAACGAATTGTCCTGCTTTGAATCTTGTTGCCGGCGAACCTCGTTGATACTGAGATTTAACCGCGGTCGGTCGCTCTCTGGATTAGCCATATTGGGGATTATATATTAGAGATTTATAAATTTAACGTTATTGAAATTAAATTAGAGTCTATCAATCTCATTCTGTCAAAAATAGGCAGGGAACCACCGTTTTCAGGGTTGTGCATCGGACTAGAAGATGAGTGCACCGGCCGGGATTCGAACCCGGATCATCGGCTTTCATCATTCAATCACTTGAAATGGAAGGCCGGGATACTAGCCATTATACCACCGGTGCGCACTTTCAAGGTGTTTTTCGGTTCATTTATTAAAGTTTTGGAGAAACTTTTTTAAATCTCTCGGTCTCTCGTCAGCATTATGAGTGAACTTCAAAACCAAGAATGTCCATTTTGTGGAGAGAAGAAGTGTACGCTTCGTGACGAAGAACTAGAGATCCCGTTCTTTGGGAAAGTCTTTGTTTTTTCACTTGATTGCGCTGGTTGTGGAGCACGCAAGTCAGATGTTGAACCCGCAGAGCGTAAAGAACCTTGTAAATATACACTTGAACTAGAGTCTGAAGACGATCTTACTATCAAAGTGGTAAAATCAGGTGAAGCGACACTGAAAATTCCCCACGTCATCACGATCGAATCTGGCCCGGCATCTGAGGGGTATGTTACGAATGTAGAAGGAGTTCTAGAACGCGTTAAGGCGGCAATTCAATCATCTCTTGATTCTGAAGAAGACGATGGCGCAAAAGATAAAGCTAGAAATCTCATTAAAAAATTAAACAGAGCATTGGTGGGGCGTGAAAAACTGAAGATCATTCTGGAAGACCCCTCTGGGAATAGCGCAATCATCTCGGATAAAGCGCAGAAAAGTAAGCTGTGATTGGTTTTGCGAAAAAGAGAGGGTACGATGGCACAATTAGGGCCGCGTCTCTTCCCTACTCTTCCTCTTTTTCCTCAGGTTCATTGGTATTTGAAAACAACTGCCCCAAGTCAATCATATATTTCCCTTCTTCCAATTTGATGATCAGCGGATCTTTCTTGAAGAGATGAACTAAATCTAATTCGTATTTACCCGGCTGAAGTACACGGATGGCCTCGATATCAAGGACAACGGGCTTGTCAGGATCTTCATCCTTGATCGTCATGATCTCGGCGATATCCGTTTCAATCTGCTTTTTTTCTTCGACAGAAAGATTGTTAATCAGCTCCTTGCCTTCTTCAATATGCTTCTTTTTGATGTAGAAGAACAGCCGCGCTCCGCATTGACAGCCTTTCAGTATCTCCTGAGCCCCGTCCGGGAACAGAGTACTGCAACGAACACATTGGTGTGGCATGCCACGTTAGAAGCACCACCCCTATTTATTCTTTCGCTTACTGCGAAAGCGGAGTGAATTTCCTGTCTCTTTCGTGAACAGTTCAATCTTGTCAGGATCTTTCTCGATTCGTTTGACAACAGAAGCAGGACCGATAATCGTCAATCCCTGACGGTCGCCGAGAAGCATATTGGCAAAAACACTGCGTAATTTCTGCATCGCATCTAGTTTCGTCTTGTCTGGGTAGATGACACTTAACTCAATTCCCCGAAATTTTGACCCGATCTCTTCCATCGTAATCTCGATCAGGTCGGCTTCTTCTTCTTT
>JACQNF010000087.1 GCA_016203215.1 Candidatus Woesearchaeota archaeon | reverse complement strand
GTTAAACACGCGAGAAACACCCGTAGTGTTTCGACACGTAGTTTGACTGTTAGGGGGCCAGCGTAGTTGGACGACTTTATATTGGCCTTGCCCGTCGTAACGGCGAACTGAATACCCCCCATAATTCACAACGTTTAAATAACATTTTTGAACTTTTGTACATTCATGAAGAAAGTGGTTGTCATCGGCGGGGGCACCGGGAATTTTGTCGTTCTCAGCGGCTTACGAAATTATAATGTTGATTTGAGCGTTATTGTTTCCATGGCAGATGACGGGGGAAGCACAGGCATTCTCCGTGACGAATTAGGTGTCCTTCCTCCAGGCGATGTTCGTCAGTGTTTAGTGGCTCTTTCAGATTCCAGCAGATTGATGAGAAGCTTGATGAATTACCGTTTCGAGAATGGGGGATTAGGGGGGCACAATTTTGGTAATCTACTTCTTTCTGCTTTGGAGAAAGTAACGGGCAGCTTTGAAAAAGCAGTGGAAGAAGCGGGAAGAATTCTTTCTATCAAAGGAAAAGTGATTCCTGTAACGACACACCAAGTCCGTCTGCGGATGATCCTCCACAACGGCAAAATGCTCGAGGGAGAGGGTGCAATCTATACCTCTCAGGAATTAGACAAGGGCTTTCGGAGTATTTATCTTGAACCTTTTCCAGAAGTCAATAAGCGGGCAATCGATGAGATCATGAATGCTGATGTTGTTGTGCTTGGTCCCGGCGGCTTGTACACTTCGTTGATTCCAAATCTTCTTGTAGATGGCATCAGTAAAGCGTTGCGCGATACGAAGGCGAAAAAAGTCTACATTGCCAATCTAATGAATCGCAAAGGGCAGACGACAGGATTCACCGTCAGCAGGCATCTGAAAGAACTTCAACGGTTTACCGGCGCGGACGTGTTTGATTTTCTCCTTGTAAACGATGGGAAACCGGCATCGGCCTTGTTGAAGAAATACGAGGAAGAGGCAGGCATGGTAGAGAATGACCTGCGTGGCGATTCACGTGTCGTCACCGCAAATCTTTTGGAAGCGCAAAAAGCGGAATATGCAAAAGCCGATTCTCTCTCTCATTTTCGCGCTTTCATCCGTCATGATCCCCACAAACTGGCGCAGGAGCTGATGAAAATTGTTAGTGCTCTATGATTTAGATGACACTCTCTATAGTCGGAGTGAACAACTCTCTGACAATTATACTCTGTCCGATCTTAAGGCAATCCGCGTCTTTCCGGGGGTTCTTGATTTGCTGCAGAGAACAGCGACGGCGAAGGGAGAGAAGATCATCCACGTCTTGGTCACGAAAGGGGAAAATGCTTTGCAGCAGCAGAAAATTGAAATCTTAGGAATACGACATTTTTTTCACAAGGTATTTGTCTGTCCTCGTGATGAAGACAAGAAAAGCTGTTTTGAACAAGCGAGGGTACAGTTTCCGATGGACAATGTATGGGTTGTAGGTAATCGGTTGGATTCTGAAATCCGTTACGGCAAGGAACTGGGACTGAAAACGATTTATCTATGCCACGGAAAATACAGCAAGTCTATTCCGCGTGATGCGTACGAAGTTCCCGATTATGAGGTCGATCGTTTCGAACACGCGGCTCAAATTTTGCATCGAGGTACGATTTGATGATCTCCCAAGCAGTTATTCTCGCGGCGGGCAAAGGAACTCGGTTATTGCCCATCACTGAAACAATTCCCAAAGCGATGGTATTGGTGAACGGCAAGCCGATGATCCAGATCATCATCGAACAGCTGAAGGAAACAGGAGTACGCGATATTGTTATTGTCACTCATTATCAGAAAGATAAGATTGAACAATTTCTTCAAGATGGTTCTTTGTTTGGTGTCTCTATTCGCTATGTTCTCCAGAAAGAGATGAAAGGGACGGCAGATGCATTGGTAAGTGCCGAAGCGTTGATTTCCGGTGGCCGTTTTATCTGTCTCGCCTGCGATTCTCTCTTTGAGACGTCTTTGTTAGCTCGGCTTTTAGCTCATGAGGCAGAGGGAGTGGTTACCTGTAAACCAGTTGATGATGCTCGGCGTTATGGTGTCATTGTTCCAGATGGAAAACGAGTGAAACAGTTGCTGGAGAAACCAGAAATCCCGCCGAGCAATCTCGCTAATTTTAGCGTGTATGTTTTTTCTCGGTCTATCTTTGCTGCTTGCCGTCGATTATCTCCTGGGTTGAAAGAGGAATATTTGCTCACCGATGCAGTGCAGGATCTTATTCACAAGGGAATCGGCTTTGGCTATGTCACCAGTGAACATATTCTTGATGTGGGCACTTTGGAACAGCTTGAAGAAGCGCAGCATCTTGCGAAGAGATTAGGGTTGTGAAAGAAATTCGTATGTATTTAGCTGAATTATATTTTTGTGTCTTAGTGGAAGGAATTCCATACATTTAAATACTTTCTTTATTTACTTTCAGAGATGAAAAAGAGGTCTGGAAAAGGACGTAGTTCTAGAACCAAAGAACGCGGTACTACTCTCTTGGTAATGTTTGCGTTGGTCGTCGTTCTTCTCTTTATCGTCGTGCTCTTTCTGGAAACTCCCACGGGACACGCACTCTTGCAGCGGATTTATGGAT
>JACQNF010000092.1 GCA_016203215.1 Candidatus Woesearchaeota archaeon | reverse complement strand
CCCCTAAATAATATCTTCTTCCGCAACGACGATGAAATCTCCCGTCGCAATAACTGCAGAGAACGGAATCAAGATCTGTCCTTCTTTTGTCCTTTCTAATTCCATCTTGTCCGTGTATGACGTTGGGTTTTTTAATAAAATATGGATCAACTCTCCAGAACCTATCTCAAAGACAAGATCCGCTACTTCTCCAAACTTTTTCCCGGATTTAGAAACGACGGTCTTACCAACCAATTCTCGTGAATATAATTTGTCTTTTTCAACCATGCTGCGTCACCCTCATTTTTCTACGTGTGATTATGTACCCATTCTACGTACGAAAGTGTATATATAAAGTTTACGGTAATCAATTGGTGGTAATCGAAAACTATTAATATCCTCACAGAAAAGGATAACCCATGTATGTATCTAATCTCGACCCCGTTCTCGTTCACCTCGGGCCGTTGGAGATCCGGTGGTACGGCTTAGTGTATGTATTTGGTTTTTTCCTGACGATCTGGTGGCTTCAGCACGCGCAAAAACAGGGGAAGCTGGCTATCTCTTCGGATGACGTCTGGGATTTTGCCGTGTACCTGATGGTCGGCGTCCTCGTCGGCGCGCGGTTATTTATGCTCTTCTGGGAGCCGAACGTCTACGTATCCCATCCCCTCAACCTGCTCAAGATTTGGGAGGGAGGGATGAGTTTCCATGGCGCGTTCGTCGGCGTTGTTGTTGCGGGATGGCTGTTCTGCCGCAAGAAGAACATCAATTTCTGGAGGATGGCGGATATCGTCTCCGTCCCGGCAATTTTCGCGCTCGCATTGGGCAGGCTTGCGAATTTTGTGAATGGAGAGCTCGTCGGCCGACCGTGGGATGGGCGATGGTGTGTCATTTTCCCAGAGTACGGCGATGTCTGTCGTCATCCAAATATGATCTATTCATTTTTTCAGCGTATGGCTGTCTTTGGCGCGTTGATGTGGTTAAGCTCAACGAAGGCGTTTCACCAATTCAAGCCCGGATTCATCTTCTGGAATTTCGTCTTTCTCGAAGGAGCAGGCAGAATTATTGTTGATTTCTTTCGGGAAGATACCCTCTATTTCGGATTTAGCCTTGGCCAATGGTTCAGCTTGGGTATGGTCATCGTTGCGCTTTGTTTTTTCTGGAAAAGACATCGAGATGATTGGAGAATTGTCCGCGCGTACTTGAAGCGCTAAGTATTTCTCTGTCTATTTTGACCTCAATAATACCACTTATTCTCATCCCGTTGTTCTCTATCTTTGACGCTTCCGGGGCTATTGATCCGAGGACGGTGTGAAACCGGGTCGCGCCGGAGAGTGATCCCCAATTCACGAAGAAACGCATTCATTCCTTCTTCTAATGGAAACGGTCCGCGGAGAAGGCCGTTCTGTGCTGGTGTGCCGGAGAATACGACTAAACGATCGGAAATGTAGTCCATGAACAAGAGGTCGTGATCGACTACGAGGATAGCCACATCTCGTTCTTGCGCAACGGTCTTAATTACTTTTGAGATCACCAATCGCTGTTCAACATCGAGATACGCTGAAGGCTCATCCAGAAGGAAAAGCTGTGCATCTTGAGATAGGCAGTGTGCTAACGCAACACGCTGGAGCTGACCCCCGGAGAGTTCGCTCAATTTCTGGGAGAATAATTTTTCTAAGTCCAACGGCTTGATGAGTTGATGCGGATATTTTGCAATCGCCTCGAGCAGGAATTCACTGACCGTAAGATCTGATGTTGTCTCTAAGTATTGCGGCTTGTATGCAACTTTGACTTGCGTGTCCACCGTTCCGGAATCCGGAGCGATCAATCCTGCGAGAATTTTGATGAACGACGTTTTACCGATGCCATTCTCTCCCAGAATACCAATAATCTCGTTTTTGTATAATGTTCCACGTTCTGTTCGCAAATCGAAATTTCCAAGCTTTTTCTGGATGTTGTCCCATGAGATCAAATTTCGAGGAAGAACTTTCCGCGCATCTTGCGTCTTGTCAAATTTCAAGGGGCGATCACGAAACCGTACGTTTTCTTCTTTGAGGAATCCTTCCAAAAACGCATTTATACCTTCTCGTGTTGACTTGATCCCTGAAACGACACCAAATGCCCCTTCCTGACCATACATGATGTTCATCACATCTGTCATATAATCAAGGATGATTAAGTCGTGTTCAATGGCAATGATTGCTTTCTCTGGCGTGGCGAGAGAGCGGATGAACAGAGAAGTGTTGATTCTTTGCTTAATGTCGAGGAATGATGTAGGCTCGTCAAGAAGGAAGAGGTTTGCTTCTTTGAGAACAGCAGCAGCGATTGCTGTCCGTTGCAATTCTCCTCCGGAAATGGTTGAAATCTCATTTTCCAAAAATTTGGCCAGATGAAGTTGTTCAGCGACCTGCCCCATCTTTCCTTTTGTATCGACTTTTGTTAACAATTCTCGAACCGTGCCGGAGAATTGTTTTGGGATCAGATCGACTTGCTGTGGCTTATACGAAAGCGTGATCTCGTTACGGTGCAATTTTTCGAGAAACTTCTGGTTTTCCGTACCTCGGAAGTAAGCTATGACTTCTTTAAAGTCTGGGGGGTTCTGCCATCTTCCCAAGTTAGGTTTGAGCAGATTGCCCATGATTTTTAATGCAGTTGACTTTCCGATACCATTTTTTCCTAAGATTCCGGTCACCTGTCCAAAGAGAGGGCTCGGAAGAGAATAGAGTTCAAAGAGATTCTCCCCGTATCGATGAACCGGGTCTTTATTGAGCGTATCTGGAAGATTGATGATCTGGATCGCCCCGAACGGACAGCGGTTTGGGCAGATACCACAGCCGGTGCAGAGGAATTCATCGATCCTTGCTTTCTTTGCAGGGTCGTCTCCTGGAAAAATACAATCTGCGCCTGCGCGGTTCACGGGGCACAATTTAGCGCAGAGGTAGTTTCCGCATTCCATCGGGTGGCATTTATCCCGGTCGATGATCGCAAGTCGTTTACGCATAGTTCCGTAATTTCACTCTGTTTTATATTAGTTACGTTCGTTTGCAGATTTTGATCATCTTCGATACCTTTAAATTAAAAGAGCATATTTTCTTTGGCATGGCTAAATGCAGCATCTGCAAAGCAGAGATTAAACAGCTCTTCTTGGAGAAATTGAAAGGAACAGTTATCTACAAGCGAGGTTCAAGTAAACAATATCCGATCTGTTTCGAATGTCAAAAGAAATGGCAGACAAAAGAAGAACTGTTGCAGCAGATTCAGTGACACCACATACTTTTAAAAAGGAGGGTTATTTTTTGAATTCCTGTGCCCCTGTGGCTTAGCGGTATAGCGGCGCTCTCGTAGGTAATCCTAGACAAGCGCAGGTCGGGAGTTCAAATTCCTCCAGCAGTATCTGGAGAAGCGAAATTCTCCCCAGGGGCTTATTTTCATACATATTTATTTCGCCACGACGACTCGGCAGGCAGGCTGTCTGTCTCGCGGAGAATGTAGTTGTCCTAACAGAAGTACAAAAACTGTTCAACATCATATTCTCCGATAACAATTACTCTGCTTCGCTCAGTAGATCGAGACAGACGTATTGGCCTTGCCTGCCGTGACGGCGAACTAAATACGTACTTATTTTCCTAATCTTTATATAGTTTCATTTGTGGGGGTGATCCATGAAAACATTGCTTGTGGGGGACATTCATCCTCATGCGCGGACACTTTTAGAACAGAACACTTCTTTTCGTTTCAACACAACAGAGCAGTTCTTAATAACCCCCTTGTTCCCTGATGTGGAAGCAATTGTTCTCAGGACGTTTACTCCCTTAAAAGAGACCGAATTAGCAAAACTGCCGCATCTGAAGTACGTGGTCATCTGCAGTGTTGGGACGGATAATCTTCAGTTAGAATTATTGGCCCAGAGGAACATCGTTTTGATTCATTGTCCTGGCACGAATGCCAATAGTGTGGCTGAACATACCGTATACCTCCTGTTATCTCTTCTTCGGGAAGATTTTCAGAAACCATATGCCGAGCTCAAAGGCAAAACGATCGGGATTCTCGGTTTTGGCGCCATCGGAAAGCTCGTCGCTCGAAAAGTACGTGGTTTCGATGTTCGTGTCGTCGCTTTTGATGTTATTGAACAGGATCGTAATCTGTTGAAAGAGCTTCAGGTTGAGATGACAGAATTAAATCGTGTTTTGGAACAAGCAGATATCCTTACCGTTCATGTGCCGTTAAATAAACATACTGAAAAGATGATAACTGCTGCGCACTTTCGAATGATGAAAGATCGTAGTTTCTTCATCAACACTTCTCGCGCAGAGGTAATTGATGAAGATGCGTTATATCAAGAATATGTCCGTGGAAAATTCCGTGGTATTGCGCTTGACGTCTGTTCATCCCCGTTGAAGGAAATGATGACGAGAGGTAATGTTATTATCACTGACCACTGCGCGGCGCAGGGAGAAGATTCGTTCCGAGAGCAATGTGTTAAGCCCGTGGAAGAATTCCTCCGGCGGATTCAGCGATAGTTAGTTAAATCTGCGTGCTATTCAGTTTGTAAACAAAGAGGTGTCTATGGAACCACTCTATGCTGTCTTTGAAAAAGGAACATTGGTCTACAAAGGACATGATCTTACCGAAGCGGAGAAAATTGCCAAGGAAAAAGAATCTGCCCGCCTGAGAGAATACCATCCGTTAGGAGGTAATGCTCTCTTTCTGCGCGTTGAAGAGTACCATTATAAGAGTGGTTCGATTTGGGATGGGAGAAAGGTATACTATTCCGTTTCTGATATCGAATTGCTTCTCGAGGCAGCAGGGGACTTGATCCCGCGCTGATCTTTTCGAGAGAGACAGCACACCCCCTCCGCGGTTGACATTTTCTTCTGCGGTTTGGATCGTTTCTTGTCTTTTACCGAGCCTTTGTTTGCATAAACTATATAAATCATCGTCTAAGAGAAAGGGGGATGTCTGACGTTAAAGTAGAATCTATCAAAGAGCAAGAACCAACGGCTGTTGACCCTCTCCTTCATCCGAAGAAGAAAGAACGCAAGCAGCTGATTGTCATCTTTATCGTTATCGCCGTACTCTTAGCCATCGGTTCGGGAACTCTTTCTCTCTTCGACTCTTCACCGGCACCCCAGAAATTAGAAATTGATAAGCTCCATGAATTAAACCAACAGGGCAAGCTCTCTCCTGAACGGGGATACATTTACGGAGAGCATAGCATCGTTCAAAGCGACGGTCTCTGGTGGTCCGATGTTTACGTATTGGGGACGCTCTTCAAGACCCCGTTGCACTTTGGTCCGCGAGACGTGGAGCAGATCACGATTACGGGGGAGGTAAATTCGTCGTTCAACCAGTTCCCCGACGTGTATGTCGCAATAAATCCAGAAGTTTCAGACAAGTACTATACTCTCGCAATTTCGGAATTGAGCGTTAACCTGGCAAAAGTCATCAACCGCGCACCGATCGGTTCGTGTACGAAAGAGGACGATACTGCCTGCATAGGGCGCGAAATCATTAATTGTGCTGACACGAACGGCAGGCCGGTCATCCATCTCGAGTACCAAGAACCGGCATCAATTACCCTCCAAGGCTCGTGCATCATGATCACCGGACAAGGCTATAATATCACTAAAGCGGTTGATCGTTTATTGTATCGATGGTACGGTATAATGACGTAATTATTCTCTTCGTATTCCCAACACTTCCATCTGGTTATTGAGAATAGTCACGATACGGAAATTGAACCCCATCTCTAGAACTGCTTCTACAAGTGCCATGTGTTCTTTCCCTGTCCCAGAAGCGAAATTAAGGGCAATTTCAAAATCGTTTATTTTCCCTTTTAGTTTTGATTTGATCTCTTGGACTAACGTTGCGCAATCCGTGGTCTCACCATTTACAGAAACAAGATGGACATTTTCTCCTTTCTTTGTGAAGTTCTCTATCCCAAACTGGTTTGTCAATAAATATGCATTTGTCCATTGTTGCGCTTGGAGGATTCGAGAAACTTCTGCCCATGTCCCTTTTCCGGTGGATAACCATGCGAGGAGCGTTGCCATGCGTCCGAAAGAGAGAAAGCATTTATAAGATTATTCAAACTGAAGGATGGCGTGTTGATTGCCTAGCTTTTCGACGACACAATTATAATAATTTTTTCCTTTGCGTAAAACCATGTTTTCGATGATGGCATAATCACTCGGAATAATTTCATCTTGGTGCTGCGGCAACTCTTTCAGTTCAAACCAGGCGAGGGCTCCTTCATTACTTTCAACAAACTGTGCTGTCTGTGGATGAAGACGGCAAAGATGGAGGAGGAAATGTTGGACCACTTCTTTCTTTTCTGTAAGGTGTTCTGAAACCAATCCAAGATGCTCTTTAAATTGGCAGGGGATACCGGTCTCTTCTTTGATCTCACGGATCGCGGCGTCGGAAACATGCTCGTTCTTCTCGATTTTCCCGCCAGGAAGTCCCCAGAAACCGATGTAACTCCCTTTTACACGTTTAATCAGAAGGATCTTCTCATTGTGGATTAGTGCGGCGATAGCCACGGCAAGGGGATATTGATTCATAAGATCAAATGTGAGGAGAGATTATAAATACATTTAGATGGTGTAACAGAAATAGTGGAAAGTCAATAGTCAAGGCGTAGGGATCGTTTATATTATGTTCGTTGTCACGACGGCGACTTTTTCCACAGAGCTTTTGGAATCGCAAATTATATTAACAATAATTCTCTTTAGATAGGTGATGCGTATCAGCTTCTTTGAAGAGTTTCCTACTCCCGAAAATATCGGGAAATTAGATCTCGTGAAGTGGAAGACAAAACTCTACGTTGCTTCTCCTGGCTTTGCGGCATTCCAGCGTCTTCAAGAACAGCTACGTTCGCGGGGAAATATCCTCGAAACCATCTACTGGCCAGTCTTAAAGAAGAAGGAAGGATATTGGATCTCTCCGTTTTCCCAGAGGAAAGCGTTGCATCGTATTTTTCACGAACTTGAAAAACAAGTCGTTCCCGTTATGCTTGACCTTGAACTTCCTACTACTCGGCATCCATCCCTTTTCTGCACGGAATTTCTCCATTTCAGCGCCAATAAAAAGATGATCTCCGAATTTATTAACTTGTATTATGGGGAAATCTATCTTGCGGAATATCATCCATTGGATACAACACGAAAGAAGAAATTAGAATGGGTCGGCCTGCATTATCCTCATCCAAAGGTAAAAGTCGTGAAGATGTTTTATCACTCTCTTCATCCATTTACCGATCATTTTTTGCGTGAGCAATGGGAAAGTGGGCGGTTGGAACTTGGACAAAAGTACATCCCTGCTCTGGGAACAATTGCTCCTGGGATCCACGGGACAGAGCCGCTGCTTTCGTTAGAACAATTAAAGCAGGACCTGATCATTGCGCGTGAACAGAAAATCAAAGAAATAATCATCTTCCGTTTGGGCGGATTGACAAAAGAGTATGCCCGTCTGTTAGCGCGGTTTGCGGATTAGAGAAAAAATACTTAGTAGTGACAGTACCTGGTTGATACTGATGTTTATCGCAAATACTTCCCAAACCGGAGAAACCTCGGCTCTTTCAAGAGCGCGTGACTGACGAGGGGAATAGGATTATCTCGGGTATATTTCTCAAATATTGCTTGAATCTTAGGCTGGCCCACATACGAGATGAGCGTATCCCAATCTTTGTCTGAGAACCGAGCCATGATTTCGTGTACTTTCAGGTGGAGTCCTAATTTTTTACGAAGCGGTGCGACGTCATGATCGTAATTTTTCTGCTCCACAATGGCTCGAGCGAGAATCTCCGCCTGTTGCAATCCGGGGATGAGACCGCCAAGCGTCGTCGCTTTCACATACCCGGCAGCATCACCAACGAGATAACAGTTCTCTCGATGGAGTTTTTGTTTGGGGTGATACACGGGAATTGTGCCGGCCTGCATTTCTGCGGCGGTAAAGTTATGTTCTTTCATGAAAAGATCAAAATAGTGTTTGCTGTTCTTGAGCGTAGCTACCCCCACGCGTGCACTTGTTGATGATTCCGGAGCGATCCATGCGAACAATCCGGGGCAGATCTCGTTGCCAAAATAGGTCTTGATCGTGTGCGGTTCAAAAGTTCCTTTGACTATTGCTTGGACCCCGTAATAATTCTCCCGTCGGGGATGATAAAATCCATACGCCTTCGCCGTTGGCGACAATGGCCCATCGGCGGCGATAACGATGTCTGGTGTTATCTGAATCTCTCTTTTGTTCTCTGTTTCCTTGATCACTAATGTATTTCCTTCTCGGCGTTGGAAACTATGATTTACAAAGATCTTTGCACCGGCATTCTTGGCTTTGTCTGCAAAGAAATTATCAAATCGAATCCGGCAGACGATGTAATCTCTCTGTTTAATCGTGATTTTTTGATTGGAGGGAGAAATTACCTCGATGGAATCGATCGTATTCACCAGAAAGGAATCCAGGGGGAAACCAAATTGGTCAAAATCAGAAGTAAGAATCCCTGTGCACTGAATCGGAGAGCCGACGGCAGAGTGATTCTCATAGATTGAGACTTCGTGGCCTTCTTTCGCGAGAAGATAGCCAGTATAACATCCCGCGGGGCCTGCGCCGATGATTGCAATGTTCATCTGGGTCTCATCAGAGAATGTTCTTTAAAAAAATGATTAAATAAAAGATAAAAAGAAAAAAAATGGAAGAAGATAAAATACTACTTAGTAGTACGTTTGTTCTTCTTCGTCGTCTTTTCTCAATCTGCTAAAGCCGATGATCAAGCCGATGATGACCAGTAATACTACTAGTACAATCAAGGCAATTTCAAGGCCGTTGCGGAGATTGAAATCGTTGCTTTCAACTGCAGCAGGAGCTTGAGCTACCGTTGCTTGAAGAGCAATCGTTTGAACGGTTTCACTGCCCGCTTTGACAGCTACTGAGACCATATATTGGCCAGCGGCTGCGTCAGCTGCAGGTGCTACGTCAACATAGACGACTTTGTTCTGTCCTGGAGCAAGGACCACAAGCATTTCACTGACAGAAGCGGTTGCCCAGTTGCCGCCAGTAGCGACATCAAAGGTAAATGCTTTTGTCGTTGTGCCTTCGTTGCTTAGAGCGATGCCGTATGTTGCGGTCTTACCAGGTGCAACAGTTTGTGCGCCAGGTCCAACTGCAAGCAAGACTTTGTCTGCTTTCACCATTTCGCTTGCGACAACGGTAACAGATGAAGTTTTGGTTGCCGTTTCATACCGATCGTATTTAGCGGTCACTTTTACATCGTATGTACCTGCTGCTGCAGAAACAGGAATTGGCAAGAACATTTCTGGAACATCTTTGCGTTCGTCAGCTTCTAGTTCTTTAACAACTTCTGTAGCTTTAACACCAAGTGCTGGGATTTCAACGGTGACAACAACATCATCTTCGGTTCTGTCGCCATAGTTTTCCAATACTGGCGTGACAAGCAGAGCGCGGCCTGCTTTAACGGTTTCTCCAGGGGAGAAATAAAGGTCATTAATTTCAACTGCGTGACGAGGTGACTCTACATGAAATGTGAATGTTTTCACGATCTCTTGTGAGTTTCGGTCAAGCACAAAGACACGCAAGGTGTTCTTTTCGTTGCTGATATCGTTTGGAACTGTCAATTCGAGATCAACAGTTTTCTTGGTTCCTGCTTTGAGATCAAAGACAGGAGATACGTCTTCTAATGAGACGTAATCAGAGTATTCGTACCCACTCAGGCGGGCAAGAACTTCAATTTGCTTTGCATCTTTCGCTGCAACATCATTGTTGTTTGCATCTTTGACAGTTGCAGGTAGTTTCAATTCAACTTCAACGTGAAGTTTTTCTCCTTCTTCTACTACAAGAAGGGTTTTTTCATCAACTTCTTCATCATTTACTTCTACTGTTACATCGTTTGTGGTTAGGCTGCCAAGTGTGCTTACGCTCACAGGAGCGGCGCTAACAAGGGAAACCAACAGTACGCTCATGACGAAAAAAGCCATTACGTTTCGTAGTTTTCTCATTTTTTATCTTCCTCCAAATTTCCTCTTCTTACCCCGAAAGGGTATGAGCAGGATAGAGAGACGTGCTCTCGTATTGAACATTCAAAAGATGGGTTATATATAAATGTTTCGCCTTTTTTAGTATCAGAAAGTAACTACACTCAGTTCTTATTATTGAATGGTTAATTGACGGTACGCCGTGGTGTGCTGGGAATCGTTTTTAACCATTACCTGAACAAGGTACGTTCCGTTTGCCGCCTCTGCGGGGATGTGGAGAGAAATTCCTTCTTTCCGTTCTTTGTTCTTTCCCAGATCGAATGAATGTGTTGATTGGATGATCCCTAGTTCGGGGATAATAATCACGGCGCGAAGGTCTTCTGCCTTTACGTTACTTTCATTCAGTACGGTGACGAACACGTGCGTTTGCTGGTCGGCGGCGAAGATTTCTTCCGGTGCAATTACTACTGATTTGATGATCAGTTCTGCGTCTTTGGTCTTAACTGGTTCTGGATTTACAGGGGGGTTGACTACCGGAGGAATGACTACATTCGTCTCATCATTATCTTGTGGCGATGCACATCCTGGATCTGCAAGATCAATAAGCCCATCGTTGTCATTGTCTTTTCCATCTGCACATTGCGCTGGCGGCGGTGGTGGAGGTGGTGGTGGGACAACTACGTTCGTCT
>JACQNF010000086.1 GCA_016203215.1 Candidatus Woesearchaeota archaeon | reverse complement strand
GGCCAAGAGGCAGAATGTGAACTACGAGTTGAGGTAATTATTGGTGCCGCTAATCAAATTTTACTGCGAGAGCGGCACACATTCTGCGGCCGGCGGTTGACTTTTTCGAGACTTTCTACAGAGCCTGTTCAGGGAGGTCATGAAAGTGCGAGAAATCCCTTGTATTTAGTTCGCCACAACGATTCGGCGGGCGGGCCGTCTGTCTCGCGGAGAATATCAAAGTGTGAATGGGTTAAAGAAAAACTGTTCAAAAAGCTATTCTCCGACAATAAACTTTCTGCTTCGCTCAGTAGTTCTCGACAGACCATTTGACCTTGCCCGCCGTGACGGCGAACTAAATACGTCCAAGAAACCAAAAATATTTTATACTTCCCTCCGTTTCCTGAATGACATGAAACTCGTCATTCTCGGTCCGCCTGGAAGCGGCAAAGGGACAGTTTCTGAACAACTTGAGCGAGAATTTCATTTTCTCCACGTTTCCGCGGGAGAATTGCTCCGTAATGAAGCAGCACAGAAGACAGAAGAGGGCCAAAAGATTAACGCCCTTATCACTGTCGGCAAGCTTGTGCCTCCCGAAATCATCGTCGCCCTTGTCAAAGAGAAGGTCAAAAGCAAGAGAAAGTATATTCTCGATGGATTCCCACGAAGCGTCGACCAAGCTGAAATGATCAAAGATCTTTCCATCGATAAGGTCTTGTACCTCGATGTTCCCGATGAATTGCTGGTTGAACGATTCACAGGAAGACGGGTCTGTAAACAGGGCCACCACAGCTACCACCTAAAGTACCTGCCACCCAAAAAAGCAGGGATCTGTGATTATGACGGGTCACCGTTACTTCAACGGAGCGATGATACACCGAAAGCGATCAAAGAACGATTGAGAATATTTCACAGTGAAACTAAACCGGTCATCGAGTACTACCGTAAAAAAGGCCTCCTTATGAAGATCGATGGTTCGCCGTTACCAGAGATCGTGGCTCAAAACGTCAAGGAAATCCTTCAAAAGCTTGACCCTAAACTTTAAATAGAATCACATCATTAATTCCGTTATGGTAGATGTTATCTTTGTATCCGTTCTGGTCGTTGTCAGTATTTACCTTCTGGTCAAGGGAGCAGATTATCTCATCCGCGGTGCGGTTGACATTGCAAGAATCCTCAATATCTCGCCTCTGCTCATCGGCTTGACAATCGTGGCGTTCGGCACCGGCCTTCCTGAATTTGTTTTAAGTCTAATAGCCTTGGTGCAAGGCCACGATAATATTGCGTTAGGCAATATCATCGGCAGTAATATCACGAATATTGGGCTGATCATCGGGATTTCAGCGCTAGTCCTGCCGCTGAAAGTCCGTTCCAAAACACTGATCTACGAGTTTCCGTTTCTTCTCGTCTCAACCTTTTTCTTTCTTCTCCTCGCACATGATTTCTATATCTATGGACAAAATGTGGCGGCCCTTGATCGTATCGATGGAGTGATTCTTCTTTTGATCTTTGGATTCTTTTTGTTTTACATTTATCGTTCGATTAAAGAAGAGCGGAGGAGCGTGCAGAAGCAATTTGCAGAAGCGCTGCAACATAAAAGCCCGGTCTGGAAAGACATTCTCCTCGTGGGGGGCGGTTCGATTGCACTGTTCCTCGGCGGGAATTTGTTTGTCCGTTCAGCAACAGAATTAGCCGTAAACTTAGGATTAAGTGAAGCATTTATTGGACTGACGATTGCGGCGATCGGGACGTCTCTTCCGGAGTTATTTACGTCAGTCGTCGCGGCAGCACAGAAGCATCCTGATCTCGCAGTGGGGAACATCGTCGGCAGCAACATCTTTAATATCCTCTTCACCGTTGGCTTCATCAGCCTCCTTCGACCGCTCTCAATCACTCCTTCCCTTTTGGTTGTCGATGGAGTTGTCATGCTCGCATTTACGTTGCTCTTTCTTGTCTTTGCAACAAATACACGAAAAATCCAACGGTGGAAAGGAGCAATGCTCATTGTCTTTTATCTTCTCTATCTGCTGTTCTTGTTCTGGAGAATGGGGTAGATGTTAGGGATTTATATCGGAGGTATCAGTGGGGGATTGTTTTTGCTAGGCGACGGGATTTTCAAATTTACTCTAACAAGAAATGTGCCATCTCCCCAAAGATTTATCTACTTGAAATCATTCACTGAAAGGGATGGATCGAGTCTTACTGCTCATCCTTGATGGATGGGGTATTCGAACAAAAAAAGAAGGAAATGCAATCGCCCTGGCTAAAACACCCATTCTTGATTCCCTCTCTCGACGTTGGCCTACGGCACGACTCTCTGCTTCTGGGACGGCCGTAGGTCTACCCAAAGGAGTCATGGGCAATTCAGAAGTCGGACACTTAACCATCGGAGCCGGCCGGATTGTAGATACGGATCTAAAGCGAATCAATGATTCAATCTCTTCTAAAGCATTCTTCAAAAATAAAGTCCTTCTGGATGCCATCAGGAGCGCAAAGAGAAGAAGAGAGAAGCTTCACCTCCTCGGACTCTTAAGCGATGCCGGCGTGCATTCACACATCACTCATCTTTTTGCGTTGTTGGAGATGGCAAAACGAGAAGGAGTTTGTGAGGTCTACGTCCATCTATTTCTGGATGGCCGGGACACCCCTCCCCAATCGGCGGAGAAATACATCCGGCAGCTGCAACAGAAAATGTCTCGTTTAGGTGTTGGACAGATTGCAACGATGATGGGCCGCTACTACGCAATGGATCGAGACAACCGCTGGGCACGGGAACACAAAGCGTACGACTGCATGGTTAATTGCAAAGGAAGGAAACGAACAGACCCGATCAACGCGTTACACGAGGCATATGCCCACGGTGAGACGGATGAATTTGTAAAGCCAACAATCTTTACCAACAAGTGCGTCGTGGACAAGAACGATTCTGTCATTTTCTATAATTTCCGTTCTGACCGCGCACGAGAATTGACGCGAGCATTTGTCTGGGGGAAATTTAATCAGTTCCAACGCAAGAAAATAATCGGCTTACATTTTGTTTCATTAACCCAGTACGATTCTCTCGTCAAGATTCCGGTTGCCTTTCCTCCCATCGTCCCAAAACAAACGCTGGGAGAAGTTATCTCCCGTGCGGGACTTTCACAGCTTCGATTAGCAGAGACGGAAAAATGGGCGCATGTCACCTATTTTTTAAATGGGTTATGCGAATGTATCTTTCCTCACGAAAAAAGAATTCACGTGCCAAGCAGGAAAGTGACGACCTATGACAAAACTCCCGAGATGAAAGTTTCTCAGATCACTACGAAACTTCTCCAGAATCTAGACGAACACTCATTCTTTGTTGTCAACTTTGCCAACGGCGATATGGTTGGCCATACGGGAAATATTCGGAAAACAATCACGGCAGTGGAAGCCGTGGATCGAGCGATTGGCCGGCTGGTTGATGCCTTTCCTGGAAAGATTCTCATCACTGCAGATCACGGCAACTGTGAAGAGATGGTTGGTTCTGTTGTCACAAGCCACACAACAAATGACGTTCCACTTATCGGGGTCGGCGTGACGCGGAAACTGCGGAAGGGGGGACTTGCAGATATTGCTCCAACAATTCTGGAATTGATGGAATTGAAGAAGCCGAAGGAGATGACGGGGAAGAGTTTGTTGGCACATTAAAATTACGTATCAACATTTTTAAAGGGGGCCTTTCTCGAAAAAGAAATGGTTAGTTATACCCGCTCTCTTGAAAGCCTCCTTGCTCTTCGTCTCTCGCTCGCCGGCGATTGGGACCTTACACTGTCCCCCGCCGAATCACGTCGAAACATCAGAGATAATGTTGTTCGTCTTGTTGATTCTAAGAACGGAACAAGCGGCAGTGGTCTCCGTTTGACGACAGACGGGTATATTGTGACCGCCCATCATGTTTTTGAAAATTGGGAAGAAGACTGGAACGAGTTACTTCTCACGAAACCTCGACGGAATATCTACCGCTGGCAAGAAAGAATCGGAGAAGACTATTACGTCCAAGTAGATGAAACAATATCATACCCCCTCGATATTAGTTTCTGTCACTACTTTCAGTTATTTGATATTGGGCTGCTCAAGGCACGAATTCCAGAAAAACCAAAACCGATTAGATATATCATGGATACAGGGCTTCAATATGTCACGAATACAGGGTCTCCTTGGTCTCTTTGTGAAGGCCAAAAAATTACTGGTTTCTTTCGCAGTGAAGAAGGGAAACGCCTCCCTCCGCGAAGAGGCCACGTGACTACAATCAAAAATGTAGACGAGTTTAGTAACGTGAAAGGGAATAATGGATTTCAATTTAAGATCTATGAGCCGTTCTTAAGTACGCTCAACGTGCGTCCCGGGGATAGTGGAAGCCCTGTCGCGTTAGAAAATGGGGTATTAGTTGGCTTAGTTGCTTATCGCAAATATTTGGAAGCTGGTTGTACAAAAATTG
>JACQNF010000083.1 GCA_016203215.1 Candidatus Woesearchaeota archaeon | reverse complement strand
GGTCCTTGGCGGATTGCTTAAAATGGTCATGCCGATGTGCCCTCATTGCACGAAGGGAATGTGCGAGATGCCTGAAGCAGAAATGAAGAAGAAAAAGTAATTTTTTTTTTGTATTTTTTCTATAATTTTATAAACCCTGTCTTTTTTCCGTTTTACTCTGCGCCAGCATCGCATACACAAAAGCTTTGGGCTTTTGGTCGCGATGTAGCGCTTCGCGCCAGCATCGCATAATCCGGTAGTGCGGCAGAAAAGTCAGGTCGAATCTCGAACTGGATTATCGAGTGAACTGCTCCCTTTGGGATTCCCGGTTCAAATGAGAAACTAACGTTTACGAGGTAGTTTCGCTGAATGTCCGGGTGCTGGCGCTTTTTCTTTAAATTTCTTTTTCTTAACTGTATCACTCCCTGGAGAGGCGATCAAAAAAAAATGTGCAGAACGGCCACTCTGAGGGTGAATTTCTTCCTCGATTTTCACCTTTCCTTACTCATATCTCAGCGCATCCACCGGCTTCAATTTCGATCCTTGATACGCAGGGAGGAGTCCAGAAACAACGCCGACGACAAAAGCAAATATCAGCCCAAAAACAATAATTAACGGCTCGATCGTGATCGTCAGGCTAAAACCAGCTTGCTGAGAGATCGAACCGACGCCTAACGCGATGCCTACTCCTAATAAAATCCCTAAGATTCCTCCGACGACGCCGATCAATCCGGATTCGATCACAAAAATGAGCAGGACATCGCTATTGCGCGCGCCAATCGCTTTCATGATACCAATCTCTTTTGTCCGTTCTAAGACGCTGGTGTACATCGAATTCATAATCCCAATCGCGCCAACAACAAGGGATATGGCCGCGATCCCCACTAATACGACTTGCATGATCCCCAAGACTTGAGTAATCTGTTCGAGAATCTGCGATGCGGTCAACACTTGAAAATTCGTATCCCCGCGTTTACGTTCAAGCTCTTTGCTGATCTTCTCTTGAAGTTGAGGAATGTCTGCCGTCGTTTTAACTTGAGCAATAATCGCATCGACATCCTCTGGCTCTTTAAACAACTCTCGCGCCGTCTCTAACGGGATAACAACTTGATTGTCGTCTTGGGCATTGCCAATCTCCTCAACAATGCCGACAACCTTAAAATCCCTATTGTTCAGCGTAATTTTGTTCCCTACGCGGATTTCTTTCGTAAACATTTCTGTTGCCGCGCGCGCACCGACGAGCGCAACGTTCTTTTCCCCTTCTTTGATATACCTTCCTTCTTGTAATCCTACGCCCGTGTCCTCGTAAAATTCCTTGAAATTTTCCGTCGGCAATGCCGTAATCGGGGCAAATCCAATCCCGCGGTTAAAATGAACTTCTGCATTCCTGAATAACGCCGGAAGAACATACGAAAAACCGCCAATTTTCTGGATCGTCTCAACATCCTCTACTGTCAATCCTTCTGAAGACGTTCCCGGTCCCTGAAACCCCTTTGCGGAGATCATGATCCGGTTAGCACCGAATTGTTCAAACTGGTCCTTGATCGTAGTCTCCAAACTGCGAGAGATCGTAATCAACGAAATAATCGCTGCGACACCGATAACGATTCCGACAACGGTCAGCCATGACCGAAGTTTCCGATGGCGGATGCTGCGCAGCGCCAGATTCAGATACTCAACCAGCATGGTTACGCTTCCTCTTCGTTCTTCGCCACCAGAAGACGAGCCCAACGACAACTACAACACCAATCAGCAAGGACAGAGAACTCTTCTTTTGAACAAGACCTTGCGTTTCTGCTTCTTCAACAGAATACACTTTTAACGGAAGTAATTTCGTTTCGCTGAAGACGTTATTATTGCTGTCACGATACTCAAGATGCAGCGCGATGATCGGATCCTCCTTGAACGACAAGATGGAAAATTCTTCCGTTTCAAAATCACCGATGTCCACATCGCCAATGTAGCGGGATGATGCCGAAACAATCTCATAGTACGGACTTTCTTGGAGCGTCACTTTCAGCGACGTGATCTGGATCAGGCCGTTATTGATAAATTGAAGGGGAATGCTTCCCGTACTTCCCGTGATTAATACGGCAGTATCTTCTAACAGCACATCCAGCGCTGCTTTCGCTTTGACTTCGACACTAATCAAGCTCGTTTTGCTTACCGCATTTTGAGTTACGAAGACCGGTATTTTATAAATTCCCGGCTGAGCTGTCGGCAAGGCTTTTATTCGTAATGAAACGCTCTCTCTATCACGATCATCAATTTCATCAATGATTGCCGTAGATGCTGTTTCAACAGGCGCAAATGGCAGCGCGGCAAGATCAAGCGCAACGAAGACGTGCTTAGCATCATCATCTGCGCTATTTTCGATCGTTAAACGGAGTGTTATCTCTTCCCCAGGCATAATTGTCTCTGGTTCGACGCTGAATGTCGTCAGGGCAACATCCGCAATAGCCATCGGCATGACTCCGATGAGAAAGAACAGCACCGCAAGGATGGGCAGCACTCCTCTATTTCGTCTTTTTCCTGAACTTGTTTGTTCTCTTGTGTTCATTCTTTTCCTCCACGTGGATAATTTTTCCATCTTTGAGATGGACAACTTTGTCTGCTAAGATCGTAAGCTCCGTATTATGCGTTACGAGAATGATCGTTTTACCCTGTCGGTGGAGATCTTTCAAAATCTCCATCACTTCACCGCCAGTTTTGGTGTCAAGATTTCCCGTCGGTTCATCGGCGAGGATTATTTCTGGATCATTTACCAGCGCTCGGGCGATCGCCACGCGTTGACGCTGTCCCCCTGAGAGCTGATTCGGGAGATGTTCCATACGATGACCAAGACCAACTTTCTCTAAGAGTTCCGCTGCCTTTTTTTTACGAACGTCACTCGCACTTCCCTGAAACATCATCGGTAGCGCCACGTTCTCCAGCGCGCTAAGGCTGGGAATGAGATTAAACGTCTGAAAAATGAACCCGATTTTCTTGCCACGGATCTGCGCAAGATCGCTTTCTGTGAGATGGTTAATATTATGATTGCCGAGAAAAATATTTCCTTGCGTTGCCGTATCTAAGCAGCCGACGAGATTCATTGCCGTGCTCTTTCCCGAGCCGCTGGGACCGATCAGCGCGACAAAATCCCCTTGTTTAATCTCCAGAGAGATGCCGTTGACTGCCGGAACGTCCACGTCCCCGAGAGTATAGGTCTTAGAGACATCTTGCAGAGAGATTACCGTCGTCATAACCTCGATTTTGGCTCTGTTCTATTTAAATCTTTGGAGAGTTACTACTTAATGATACTCAAAGGATTAGGGAAACCACAAGACTAAAATAGATTTAAATAGTCTACTCTCTTCCGAAGGAATATGAAGAGGTGGTTGTGGAACAGCAGTATAGTTATTTTCTTAATCATCGTTCTTCTAATTTTCTCTTCGTCCGGTCTTGCAGCACAAGTTTGTGGCGATAGCAAGTGTCTCGGCCAAGAGTCGTGTACTACGTGTCCCGAAGATTGCGGCGTCTGCCCCGTAGAGGAAGGTGCTACGAGTACAACACCAACCACTACGGGAGGTACTGCTCCCGCCCCTTTAAGCTTAACAATCATCTCTCCGGAAGAACATTCGACAATCCATCGCAGACTATTTCCGATCATCGTCGAAGGTTATGTTGGAAAAAATCTTGATTCTGATCTTCGCGTCATCGCCAAATCAACGTTATTTGGGGAAATCGAATTACTCAATGATTTTGATCATCAGGGAAGCGGGACGTACGGGGCATATGTCGTCTTGAACCAGTCTCATGCCCCTGGTGAATACGTCATTAAAATCATCGGTGAAGACGGTTCTTTTAGCGAGAAAGAGGTATTAATCACTCTTGACCCGAACATCAAAATCGAACTGCCATTTAAAGAATCATACCACAAAGGGGAACGGATCGATCTCTCCGGTTCTTTATCATACCACGATGGGCACTTCCATGAAGAGCTTAATGCAAGTTTAGTTTCCTTGACCATAACTGGCCCCCATTACACTTTCAATCAGAGTATTCCTATCGAAGCAAGCGGGAGATTTTCTGAAAGCCACTTGATCAGTTATGGCGAACCAGATGGTGAATGGGAAATCGTCCTCGTGATACAAGATGCGTTTGGCAACGAAGGAAAGAAGAAGATTAAAACAACGATCTCCACACTCCCCCATGTTGCATTTTACACGGTGACGTTTTTCAGCCCAGCATCAGAAACAGAATTTCGGCGGACTTCATTGCTTCCGATTACCATTGAAGTTCGAGATGAAATGGGTCCCATCCCTCAGGCGAATGTCACATTCCGGGATCCCAAAGGCAGGCTGCAATTCTTGCAGGAAGTTCGGCAAGGAATTTATTCTACCGAATACGCGGTCTTACCAGACGATCCCCTCGGGATCTGGTACCTTGCTGTTCAAGCAGTTAGGACGATCAATAATGTCACTCGTGCCGGTGGAAATAGGCTTGCTCTCACTATCCTTCCTGCAGACACTTTGCTCGTATTACGACACCCCCTCGATTTCCAGTTTTTCAGCGGACAACCTCTTGTTTTTGAAGCAGAATTCACCTATGGTGACGGTACGCCCGTGACGCAAGGGTCTGTTTCCCTCGTTCTTGGAACAAAGGAAATTCCATTGATAGACAAAGGCGAGGGAATGTATCGAGCATCCTATTTAGTATTACCGGAAGACGTTGCTGCCGACCACATCCTTCTGAAAGGAAAAGACTTACATGGAAATATCGCCGTGGCCTCACCACAGCAAGTCACAATCGAGTCTCTCAGCGGGCCCAGTCTCTATCTCCGCTTATTCTATCATCTTGTCTTTCTTCGTTACTGGTATCTCTTCGTGCTTGGTTTCATTCTCATTTCATTCCTGACTCGAGACTATTGGTATCGTCCGTTTTTGCAGTTCTTGCTTAAACGTGTTCAAGAGGAGGAGAAGAAGATTATCAAAATGGAGAAGTACACTCAGACTGCCTATTTTAAGCTTCACCAGATCAGCAAAGAAGATTATGATCAGATGATGTACACGTACCGGAAACGACTTGCCAACGCCCATGAGCGGAGGCAGAGGTTACAGCGTTTGATCCATAAAAGATAGCTTGGCGTCGTAAGAATATTAATGAGAAGTCTTGTTCATTTGATTGAACGAGGAGAACATTTCCTGATCGGGATAGACAGTAATCCCATTACTGAGGATTTCGAACGGAACCATCCCTTTTTTGTGCTTTGCCCCCCTCATCTTTAGAATTTCAATGGCGTTCTCTCGTGTGTTGTGTTCGGAGATAGAATAGAGGACGATTACTCCATCAACTAAAAATTCGTCGATCCCGCTTTTCGAAAAAATCTTTGGGATCAGCTCCGTTTCTGACGTTATGAAACTCGTTGCGTTGGTCTTTTCTAGATATCGGATGAGCTGTTCCAAAAATATCCTGTAGCCAATCTCATGCTGGACAAATATTTCTGAAATTACCGTGATGGAATCAATCACTACAAAATCCGGGGCGAATCCTTTAGGGATAATCTCGATCAATGAATTAATGTCAATCAGGAGTTCTCCTTTTGCTTCAGTAACCAACGCTTCAATATTATTGAGGAGGGTAAGAGGACTTTTCCGGACAATGCGTAAACTTCCTTTCTTCTCGTAGGTCTGCCAGTCCCAATTGAAATCATCCATGTGTTTGCGAAGACGCAGTTCAGATTCTTCGAAACTAAGGTAGAGACATTTCTCTCCTCTTTGGAGCGCCGTCATCATCGTCTGCAGGCAAAAGATTGTTTTTCCTGAGCCAGCCCCTCCTGCGACAAGAACAGACGTTCCTCGAGGAATACCCACTACTAAAAGGGAATCTACTCCTGAAACACCAGTCTGGAACCAGGAGGATGCTCTAATAATCTTTTCTTTTTTTGGTGTGATTTGGGCTTTTGCCTTGATCTTCACCAGCTTTTTCATAGTTGAAGTAAGTTCTCTTTGTTCTTATATTTTTGCTTTTCAGGAAGCATTTAGTTCGCTCGAATTTTAGAGATGAGAGTAGCATACGTAACAACTTCTCACGCCCCCATAGGCCTAACTAAATACGTAGCCACCACTGAAAGTTTTATTAAGCAGTAAATCTTCTTATCCAGAAAAGAGGTGAGTTAAACGTCAACAATCAATTTTCTGGCGTTAGCACGAACACGCAAGCAGACATACGGGTTTAGCCGTCGCCCCATCAGCAATACAACGATTCTCAAGATTCTTGAGGCGGCGAGATGGGCGCCAAGTTGCGGTAATTCACAGCCCTGGCGTTTTATAATTGTTAAAGACCAAAAGAGAATCAATCATCTCGTTAAAGAAACTTATTTTGCTCATTATCCGTTCATCAATCCTCTTCCTCCCATCTTAATCGCCTTTGTCCTAAATACAGGTTGCATACGCAAAGAGCCAGTGTGTTCAGATTCACGGGAGATCGCACTGGAAGACGGGCTTCTCTGCGTCGCGATGGCAGTGATGAATTCTCTTCTCGAAGCTGAAGCGCGTGGGATCAGTTCCTGTATTCTTACTCCTCGAGGAAAAGATTCTCTGAAAATACTACGACTGCAGAAGGAAGATAAGCTTGTCCTTTTCGTTGGCTTTGGGTACGAAGAAAAAGATGCGTTCCAAGTAAAGCGATATAGGGCGCCATTGAATGAATTAGTTTCATATGAATGGTATGGGAGAAAGCAATGACTCCCAAAATACCAAAACGCCGACAGAATTCAGATTCAACGCTCCTTAAAGGGAAAAGTGGGATTTTCTTGGTTAGTTCTCAACCCCAAGATTATGCACATCACAAAATAGCCCTCTTGAAATTATTGACTTCACACTATTCCAAGGGGATTTTCATCTCTTTTAATCTCTCTTGCCAGCGGATGACTTCAGAATTCGTGGAGCAGAAGATCAATCCTTCACGTGTTCTTTTCATCGAAGGAATCGGCAGCGAGAGGCGTGTTAGTCAGTTCAGCAATGAAAACTGCTACACTCTACGTGGACCGCGTTCCTTGACAGAATTGTCAATCATCATCCTTAAGAAACTGGAAGATAAAAATATCCAATACGTCTTTTTTGATTCTGTCCTGACACTATTGACGTATAATGGCCCAGAAACCACGGAAAGGTTTATTCATTACCTTACACGAAGATTGAGGGATCGAGACATTAAATGTGTTTTCCTTTCCATCGAAGGGGATGCCTCTCAGTTTAATACGTTAATCTCACAATTCTGTGATAGATTTATCTTGTTGTGATCATGAAAAAAGCAGAATTATCCAACATCAAGAAAATCTCTTAAGAAACAATCGAACGAGAATTTACTTCTCAATCATCTCAATCTCGATATTCAATCCTTCTGTGATTGCTACACGCATAACTAATCTGAGGGTGCGTTCATCAGCAGCAAGGTCAATCAAGCGCTTGTGGATGCGCATCTCATAACGTTCCCACGTTGCTTTACCTTCACCGGAAGGTGATTTTCGAGAAGTAACTTTTAATTTTTTAGTAGGAAGAGGAATAGGACCTTTGACAACAACACCTGTTTTTTCTGCGATGCCGCGAATGTCATCACAGATCTGATTGATCTTATCAATCTCTGTACTTGCCAATTTAATGCGTGCGTGTTGTGCCATTGTTGAATGTCATCAAAGTATGATAATCCTCTCACATC
>JACQNF010000079.1 GCA_016203215.1 Candidatus Woesearchaeota archaeon | reverse complement strand
AAAGCGACACGCAAGGAATTTGAAGAATTTTTAAAAGAATACGAACTCGTAAATAGAGAACAAGGGACTACCAAAAATCTTGTGCCCTATTTCGTTGCAGCACATCCGGGATGCACTGTTGAAGATATGAGATCACTGCGTGTTTTCTGTGAAGAGAATGACCTCTTTGTGAACTTGACACAAGTCTTTACGCCAACGCCTGGAACAGTTTCAACCGCGATATACTATACGGAAGAAAATCCGTTCACAAAAGAGCAGGTATACGTTCCACGGACATTCCATGAGAAGAAACTACAGAAAAACATTCTTCTCGGAGCGTATGCAGAAGACGATTCAAATATCTCGACCACAGATGAGAGCGGGTAGAATTGGGGGTAGGTCTTTTTTCGCAAGTAGATTTACTGCACATACACCTTCTCCTGAAGGATCGATTCTTTCGGAAAAAAATTCTCTGGCTGTCGCGGGGGGTAGCTAACGTGAGAGGGGTCGAGATGATACCGAAGAATGTCCGCTAAAGACCAATGGGCATGATACATCTCTTGAGGACTCCAACCGAGAGCACATGCTGTTTCTGAACAAAATTCTTCCAGAAACAGGAAAAGATCGGTCGTCGTTTTAATAGCACCAATGTCTTGTAATGGGGTATAAATTTCTAACGGGAGCAACACTTCCTGTCCACAGACTCTTGCGCCGAGATCACCGCTGCTGCTAAATACTGCTTCAGAAGGGAAAACGGGCAGCTCTTTTCGTGGATCACTCATTCGCATGGAAAAAAGAAATAAACATAAAAAGATTGCGAAATTGTGTATTCAGTTCGCTACGACCATTCGGCAGGCAGGCCGTCTGTCTCGCGGAGAATATTTCTATTCTAACAGGTGCACATATACTGTTTAACTGCTTATTCTCCGATAATAACTACTCTGCTTCGCTCGATAGAACGAGACAGACATTTTGGCCTTGCCTGCCGCTACGGCGAGCTTAATACGTACGAAATTGCTACCACAAAGTACCAACCAAATGTCAAGAAATCTCTTAAACGATTGACTGTTTAGCTTTATTATGCTTCTCCCGATTATCCCTTTCATGGAACGTGAAGGATGCTGCGGGCCAGCATGCCTTAAAATGGTCTTGAATTATTATGAGATTTCCAAGACTGAAGACTATCTTATTGAACTCTCGGGATGCATGAAAGAGCAAGGCCTTCCTGGAGAAGCGCTCCTTACAACGGCCCACCACTGCGGATTAGAGGGAAAAATTCAAGACAATTCTACGTTAGAGGACCTGCAAAAGTACATTAACGAGCGAGAGATGCCTATCATCGTGAATTGGTTTCCAGATTTTGACGGCCATTATTCAGTAGCAGTAGGAATAGACCAAGAGAATGTCTACCTTGTTGATCCCGACCTTGGTTATACACGTGCGCTACGCCGAGATTTATTCCAACGGCTTTGGTTCGATTTTCCGGGGGAGTACATCCAAAAGCCAGAGGATCTTATTCTGCGACGAATGATCATCCTTCATCCCTATGAAGATTCACGCGTCAAGGATCGCGAAAAATTACGCCTGCGCGGCGGAAATCGACGCTCATTACGCGGTTCTTCACGCTGAAAGCGATTGCCACGATGGAAACCGCCGTCACGGCGATGCTGCTGATTCTCAAACCGCGTGACAAAGCGGAGAAGAGAATAGTTTTCTTTCGGAAGTTCTTGAACAGTCAGCCGATACCGGGATAAAATCTGACGGAAGGCATCATGATCCTGATGGCTCAAGAGGGTAATGGCTTTCCCAGACTCGCCGGCTCGCGCGGTACGTCCGATACGATGAACATACTCTTGCGGGTCTTGTGCAAGATCATAATTAAAGACGTGGCTGACATCTTTGACATCCAAGCCCCGCGCAGCAACAGACGACGCAACAAGAACACTTGTTTTTCCTTTATGGAATTGATCAATAACATGAAGACGACGATTCTGGGTCATTTTCCCGTGAATCATCTCTGCTTTTACACCGTTAAGACGAAGATTCTTCGTCAGCATTTCAACCGTTGAGCGTTTAGAACAGAAGATGATCGTCAGATCCCGTTTTTCTTTTTTCAAAAGATGGACGAGCAGCGAAAATTTCTCCCGCTGATCAACGTTGTAATAGTACTGCTCAAGGAGATCTTCTTTCACTTGCAACTCTGCTTCAACAGTTACAGGTTCATGCATATACCGTTGTTGAATATGTTCGATCTCTTTGGAAAGCGTTGCGCCAAAGAGAATGATTTGCCTCTCTTCTGACGTCGCAGAAAGGATGCGTTCAACGTCTTCAATGAATCCCATCTCAACCATCTTGTCTGCTTCATCGAGAACAAAATGAGAGATGGTAGAAAGACTAACGGTCCTTCGTTGAAGATGATCTAATAATCTTCCCGGCGTCGCGATGATGATTTCCGCGTGCGCCATCTCTTGAATCTGAGGATTCATCGAGACACCGCCATAGACTGTAGCGATGTTGCAGGTTAGATATTTTGAATATTTCTGCAATTCTTGCGAAATTTGGTGGACTAACTCCCGCGTGGGAGCGAGTACGACCACTTGGATCCCCCGACCTGGGGAGATCATCTCGACGAGAGGGATGCCAAACGCAGCGGTCTTTCCAGACCCGGTTTTGGACATGCCAATAAGATCTTTCCCTTGCTTAATGATAGGGATAGCTTTTGCCTGAATTTCTGTGGGCGCAGTGATGCCCATCTCGCGTAATGCCTTTACAATCGGCGGCATAACTCCTATTTCTTCAAAGTTCATAGTTTCCTCCTTGGAAAAACCTGCGGATATAGTCATCCGAGTGGATGACTATTACGAGGCCAACTAAATCGGGAAGATCCAGTTGGACGACTATAGCCGCGAGGAAAACCGCGCAGATGCGCGGTGAAACAGAATGAGAATGATTCTTGATAATGAGGATCTTCTCCCCTGTTTCTACCTTCCAATAGATGCTTTTTATTCACATATCGGGCGTTGTTATTTAAAGGTTTGGGTGAAAAATTGGTATTTAGTGAAGAGAGAAAGAGCGCCAACGCCCGGACATTCAGAAAACGGAGGTGATGACCACCGTTTCTCATTTGAACCGGGAATCCCTGACGGGACAAGCTCTCAGATAGTTGCTGGAACAGTTCCAGGCTTGCGCACTACCGGATTATGCGACGTTGGCGTAAGAGAAAAAGAGCGATGAGCTTCTTATTTAAATATTTCGCGACCAAATGACGCGTGTCTGCTGCTCAGAGATAGGAAAAGGAACAAGGATCTCGGGGCAGACATAATTATTTGGGTACTGAGCTAAAAGGATTGCTGAGTCATACCATTGCTCTTTTAAGTCAGGACGCGAGCTGCGCACCGGTCTTTTTTTCCATTCGTCTGGAGAAAAACCATATGAACATGGGCTATGAAAATAATGGTCTCGGACGAGGATAGGCTTGTCAGGGTCGTCATAGATATTTAATTGCAACAAGTGTTCGCCACCGGCGTATTCCTCCATCAACAGCTGAAACAATCCCGCGCCATGCCACGACGGTGGATTTCGTTCTAAAAAACAAAACGTATTCAATGGTGAGACGGGGAATGGAAACCGGGCAGCGTAGACAGACCATTGTTCTTCAGGGACATCGGCGTTAAATGGAGCAGTGGGATGAAGAGAATGACATTCCTGCAGACGTTGAAGTTTTTTGTCTGAGAGATAATGATAGAGCGTGATCATCGTTTAAAAAGAGTGGCAGCACCGAGATTTGAATTCCCGAACCAAAAAGGTTTCTCGGAACCTCGACGTAACCCAGAGTGTAGTCATCGGCTTTCGCCTCATAGCTCATTGACTTATGAGCGTCGCGCTATAATTCCCCGGCAGGAAATTGACTGCCGCCAGGTTAAGCTATGCTGCCACTATTTCTCACAAGAAGACGGCAGTTATAAAAATGTTTTGGAAAGAAGGACGTAGTAGAAAATATTGAAAAAGTCAATCTCAACAAACTTTGTAGTCTCCCGCATTCTCAATTTCCGTCTTGAGCCGTGCAACATCAAACCCCTCTTTATGCACAATCACAACTTTTCCAGCTTTTAGATTTACGGTGCAAGACGTAATCTCAGGGAAATCGCTCGCAATATCTTTTACAAGCATCTCACAGGATTGGCAGTGAAATCCTTTAACTGTTAATTCCGTCGTCTTCATTTGTATCCTCCTTCGTAGATATATATTCGATGACGATATCATCGCCGTCCCGCATTATGTACTGGCCATATTCTTCGTTACGTTGGCCATTCACGTACATCCGGAGAATCCCCTCTGTCGTGCAGTATTCAAAAATACACATCGAGCTGAACGGCTTATCCCAGACGTAGAAGAAGTAGCCGAGCGTAAGCGTTTCAGGCTTCTGGGAAGGATCCAGATTTTCGAGATGAATCGTCCCGTCATCTTCATGCGTGTGCGTTGGTGACATATTCATCCCGCTCAAATGCGTATCGATGATACGTCCCGTTCCCGAACCGATATCGGGAGGAATAGGAATAATCTCGCCATCGATTTTTATTGTCAATTTGGGATGCCAATGGGTTGTCCCCATAGGGATTACATCGCCACCAACTACTTGTCTTTCACCATCTTCATTCGGATCACGCAGAGACAGCCACGTAAAGAGAATAAATACGCAGAGTAGTACAATAATGATCATTTTATTCCGCTTCATGGTTTGACTGTAAACGTTCCTGGCCCCGCCATACCCATGCCGCAGCTAAACTTGATCGTGCCGGCGCTCTCAGGAGTAAACGTGATCACTTTAATTTTATCTCGGGGGAGAGACTCACGGATGCCTAGCTTTGGAACGGAAATGATCTGCGCACAGCCTTGGGCCTTTGTCCCATCAATACGCCATTCAACAGGCACCCCTTGCCGAAGCGTGAAGTCTGCGGGAGCGTAATCAAGACCGGTAACTGCCATCTCCACTATTTGTTTTCCATCCACGAGCTTGATGTCATTCATTCCTCCAACATTATTTCTATCTGCCCCGTCATCAAAGAACGCGATGCTTGCACCCGTCAAAGTCATCCCGCTGGGGATGTTGTAGACGCCCAGGATGATGATCAACACCGCCGAAAAAGTCGAAAAGTAACGCTGAAATTTTCCTTTAGAAAAACTGGAGATCGCGCCGACAGAAAGTAATCCCGGAGATGTTCCTAACGAAAATGCGAGCATCGTCAGTGCGCCGATGATGAAGTCGCCTTTTCCTAACACGTAGAGCTGTAATGCCTGAGTAAACCCGCACGGCAAGAAGAAAGTTGCCGCCCCGAACAGAAAAGAGGTGCTTTTCTTAGGAAGTCTTTCATTCTGGCCAACGTCGTACATCTTGTGGGCAATTGCCTTTGGCATCTTGACCTGGATCTTCGTCAACCACGGGAACACGTGGAGCATCTGCAACCCCATCAGGATCATCAGTACGCCTGCGGCAATCGTCAAGAATCCAGTCACGGCAGGAGAGATCGTAAGAACTGAACCGAGAGCGCCGATCGCTCCACCAAGAAGCGTATACCCCACGATTCTTCCCCCATTGAAATAAAGATGCGGCTTCAGCTTCTGCCATTTGTTGAGATGAGGATATCGCTCGTTATATTTTGTGGCAACCGCAAGGAGCAGCCCGCCGGCAACGGCCATGCACGTCGATGCCGCGGCAACCAATCCAATCACAAAGATAAACCCGTAACTCATCGTCTCTGAGACTCCAATGTTCTGGGGCAGAAGATCAAATTGATTCAGCACGATGTACGCTGCAAATAAGATCATGATGACCGATCCGATCTCAGAGAAGCGATTCTTATCCCGAAGAATAAAAGAATCAAGGAAAGAATGACGAGATTTTTCAGGAGTTACATCAGAGAGAGAAAGAGCATATCCTTTTTCAGCAACTGCTGTCTGCAAATCAGCAACTGCAACACTATCTGCACACTCAACACGAGCTTCTTCCTTTGCCCTGCTGACGGTCACTTTTTCGACACCAGGAACCTTCCGCAGACTTCGTTCGAGTATGACTTCGCAGCTGGAACAGGTCATTCCCTTCACTTTAAATGTTCTTTTCATGATGTTCACATCCTTTTCTTCTGTTTAACCACGCTTCAGCGCATGTTTTGTGATCTCCAGAGAACAGCTACGGTTCGCGCCACAATAGTGTTCACATTTTTCTGCGAGTATCCGTTCTGCATAGCCAAACTGACATGATTCACAGACGAAAATGCGGCGTCCTTGATACTGTTCTGTTTTTACCATTTTCTGATTGAAACAGCTAATTATTTCCCTCATTTATTTTTGATTCAACCCTATTTATAACTTCTGGTGGCATCGTACATCGACGTCTTTATTTCTCGTACTATTTTTCTCGTACTACTTTCATCATCTTACAATTTTTTTCTTTTCAACAAGAGTGCATTGACGATGACACTGACTGAACTTAATGCCATCGCTCCGCCGGCAATTGCAGGGTTCAAGAGCGTTCCTGTGATGGGGTAGAATGCACCTGCAGCGATGGGAATCCCTAAGACATTATAGATGAGCGCCCAAAACATCCCCTGCCGAATCTTAGACATCGTCAAGCGGCTCAAGCGGATCGCCTTGGGGACATCTAAAAGATTATTCTTCATCAAAACAATGTTTCCTGTCTCCATCGCTACATCCGTTCCCGAACCCATGGCAATGCCAATGTCTGCTTGGGCAAGCGCCGGCGCATCATTGATGCCGTCTCCGACCATCGCAACCTTTCCTTTCTGCTGTAATTTCTTGACGTACTTTGCTTTATCTTCCGGCAAGACTTCAGCAAAAAAATGTTCGATTCCTACCCTCTTAGCGATAGCTGCCGCTGTCCGCGCGTTGTCACCCGTTATCATGTAGGGAACGATCTTCATCTTCTTTAACAGTTGGATCGCTCGAGGAGAATCGCTTTTGATCTCGTCCGCAACGGCGATAAGCCCTACTACTTTTCGATCGCTGGCAACAACCATCACAGTCTTGCCTTCGCTTTCAAGGACGGTCATTTTTTGACTAAACGAGGAGAGAGGGATTTTGTATTCCTCCATCAACTTGACATTTCCTACCAAATATTTCTTCTTGCCGATAGCCGCAACAACACCTTTGCCCGTCACCGCTTTAAATGAAGAGACAGACTTGAACGAGCAGTTCTCTTGCTCTGTCTTGTTGACGATGGCCTCGGCGAGAGGATGTTCCGATTTCTTCTCGATGCTTCCTGCAATTACCAGAAGCTCGTGGCCTGTGCTTCCTTCTGCAGGAACAATATCAGTCACCTCTGGTTTCCCTTTGGTGATCGTTCCCGTTTTGTCGAAGACAACATATTTCACCTTATGCGCCGTTTCCAACGCGTCGCCGCCCTTGATCAGGATCCCGTGCTTTGCGCCCTTGCCCGTCCCGACCATGATCGCCGTCGGAGTTGCTAATCCCAACGCGCACGGACAGGCGATGACCAAAACTGCGACGGCCGCGATCAAGGCAAAACCGACGGAAGCATGAGCTAACGAAAACCAGACGGTAAATGCAACGAGCGCGATGAAAATGACTACGGGAACAAAATACGCAGAAATCTGGTCAGCAAAACGCTGGATCGGCGCTTTCTTTGTTTGCGCTTCCTCGATTAATTTAACGATTCTCGAGAGCGTCGTCTCTGCACCAACTTTGGTTGCTTTCATCACGAAGCTTCCGTGTTTGTTCATCGTCGAGCCGACAACTTCATCGCCTGCTTTCTTTTCTATCGGGATGCTCTCGCCGGTAACCATGCTTTCATCCACAGAACTATGTCCTTCTGTAATGACGCCATCAACAGGAATTTTTTGGCCAGGTTTAACGATGATCAAATCGCCTTTTTGAACATCATCGATAGGTATTTGAATCTCTTTTCCATCACGCAAAACGAGAGCTGTTTTTGCGCCTAATTTCATCAATGTGGAAATGGCCTCGCTGGTTTTACCTTTCGCAATGGCCTCAAGATATTTTCCCACGAGAACAAACGTGATCAAGACGGCAGAAGTTTCGAAATATTGGTGGCCCATCGGGTCGAAGAGAACAACATATGCAGAATAGAGGTATGCTGCACTCGTTCCGATAGCAATCAACGAATCCATGTTCGCGGTCTTCTCCTTCAGAGCTGACCATGTTCCTTTATAGAAAGGCCAGCCGATATAGAATTGAACTGGCGTTACCAAGAGCCAAAGAAGGTAGAGGCGGAACGGAAGATCCATCAAGAACATTCCTACGATGACGGCAGGGACCGTCAGAAGAGAACTGATGATCACTTTTGTCTTGAGTTCTTTGATCTCTTTTTTTCTCAAATGCGATTCTTGTGCTGGCGCAGCATCATTCATGACCACGGCGCTATATCCTTTTTGTGTCACTGCAGTAATCAGATTCTGTTCTGATGCCAGAGAGACGTCATGTTCAACGGTTGCTTTTTCAGTGGAATAGTTGACAACGGCATTGCTGACGCCATTCACCTTTCGCAGTGCTCTCGTCAAGACAGCAACACAGCTCGCACAATGCATGCCGCTAATTTTAAGTGTCGTTTTCATTATGAAGAGGCCTCACTTTTTCTTTTGACTTTCCAATATCTTACAACAATACTCGCTCATGTGCTCATCGATAAACTCAAGCAGGGGCTTGATCGTCTTATGGTTGACGCGATAGATACGATATTTTCCTTCTTTTTTCATAAAGACCATGCCGTGGTGTTCAAGTACTTTCAAGTTATGAGAAACCATCGTCTGCTCAAAACCTGTTGCCGTGCAGATCTCACTCACATTTTTTTCACCTTGCCGCAGGACATTGATGATGTTAAGCCGGTTGGGATTTGCCAACGCGCCGAAAAAAAATTGATATGTTT
>JACQNF010000076.1 GCA_016203215.1 Candidatus Woesearchaeota archaeon | reverse complement strand
GTATTTCGTTGAAGAAGTTGCAGGTGTCTTTGATTGAGCTTTTGATGGTGATTGGACTTTTGGTGGGATAGAAGTAGCGTTTCTTAATTCTACATCCACCGTTGGCAAGAGTTGGTGTTTTTGAAGGCACGCGCTGACGGTTTTCGTGATAAATGCGCAAATATACTCTTTCTGTTCCAGACGGATCTCCGATTTTTGAGGATGGACATTAACATCCACTTTTGTGGGGTCAAGGTTAAGATGAAGGACGAACACGGGGTGCCGATTGACAAAGAGCAATGAATGGTACCCGTCATACACTGCTTTCACGAGGTCGTGATTTTTAATCCAACGGCCATTGACAAACAGGGTCTGACGATGCTTATCATTCCGTGCATGATATGGCTTGCAGATAAGTCCCGTGAGAGAAATACCATCTTCTTTTCCTTCAACTTCGAGCAATTCCTTGGCGGTCTCTATCCCGTAGAGAGAAACAATGGTATTCCGTACATTGGAGGTGGTGGGGGAATGAAACAGTTCGTGGTGATTGTGTTTTAGCGTGAACGAAGCAGAAGGATTTGCCAGTGCGTACTGTGTTACCACGTCAATGATATGTCGCAATTCGACGGCATCCGTCTTCAAGAATTTTCTTCGCGCCGGCGTGTTATAGAACAGATCACGAATTTCCATGGTCGTTCCCTGTTCTGAGGGTGCAATCCCAGACTGCAAGATGGATCCTCCCTCGATGTGAAGACGGAAACCGGCAATCTCTCCTGCGGTCTTTGTAATGAGGATGAACCGAGAGATAGCTGCGATGCTTGCCAAGGCTTCTCCCCGGAAGCCGAGTGTACGAATGGAGAACAAATCATCTGCGGAAGTGATTTTACTTGTTGCATGACGGAGGATAGATTTTGCGGCATCCTCTGGGGACATGCCTTGTCCATTGTCTGTGATCCGAATGAGTCCTTTACCGTGTCTTTCTATTTCTACAACAATTTTTGTTGCGCCAGCGTCAAGTGAATTTTCAACGAGCTCTTTTACAACAGACGCGGGTCGTTCGATCACTTCACCCGCTGCAATTTTATTGATGACTTCTTCCGAGAGGATTGTAATGGGCATACTCTCAAAATGTTCTCAAAAAATATAAAGAAGATGGTAGTGGATTATACGATTTTGGCGGGATAAGTCGGACTGTGATTAAGCTGACTGTGATGAATGATCAATCCCTAAGACTCTCTGCGATGGCAACAGTGTCCTTCAGTTCATCTCGAAGCTGGTGTTGAGAGACGTACTCTAAGAAATCTTCTCTATACGATCTTCGCAAGATACCAAAAGGGATTTGATGATCCGTTTTTGTTTTTGCAAGATGTTCTGTAACTAAAGTGAGGTCAAATAAGTGGTTTGCTCTCTCGTAATGGTTTAACTCACATTCTCGAAGAACATCTTTTACAGAAGCATAGGCTCGATATCCCCAGAGAACGATGTCTTGTTCAGAAGAGACTGATGGCTTCAGGAATCGAGCCATCTCGCGGGCGATAAACGCTTTTCTTTGAAGAGTTTTTTGATGTTTTTGAGGGTATACTTCTGCGAGGCTAAACTTTCGAGAGAGAACAAGTTGTCCGGCAAGAGAACGATATATCTTTTCGGCGCTGTCTGTGCTGTGGCCATCTAAATTCCACAAGCGCAGCGCCGCCTGGCTTGCATATTGAAGGTTCATCAATGAATAAAGCGTCCCAGAGCTCCACGTTTGCGCTGCAGCAGAGTACGCTAATTCATATGCCTGTCCTAATGCTTGCCGTCGGCTGGAATCATCTTTAAACAAGTCGAGTATGTCTAGATCTAGTAATAAGTGGGCTAAATGTGATTTCAGATGAGACTGACAGGTTCTGATATATTCTAAATCGTTACTCCCTTTGGCATGCAGTGCATCTGCAAGCGCAATCCCTCGTTCGTGAAAAGTGACAAGGGTAGAAAGAGCACGTGGGGGGAGCGATAGACAATCTTGGAGAAACATTCTATGCCCCACTTTTGTCAGTCCTTTGATGAAATTCAAAGAGTATTCTCGTTCAGGAGGCGACAGTAGGAGCGATATGACAGCTTCACGGCACTCTGGAGAGATCACTTCGCGATCATAGTTCAAACTAATGAGGCGTTCTAATTCCATCTGACTCCTAAAACAAGCCTTTTATATAAATGTTACTCCCCAAGAGAGACTACGCTCTTCCGGAATGATTATAAATCTGCAAAAGATCTTTTCTGAATGATAAATAAAGCAATTATCGCCGTGATCCTTGCCGGCTTTGGCGCCCAGCTTGTCAAATTGGTCGTTCTCTGGTTTCGACACAAGAGATTGACGTGGCATGATCTGGTCGTGACGGGAGGGATGCCTTCCTCGCACTCGGCGTTTGTCGTAGCGCTGGCGACGATCATCTATCTTCAGGAAGGGACTTCCAGCGCATTTGCGATCAGTTTGGTTCTGGCATTGATTGTCCTGCGGGATGCGTTTGGTGTTCGCCGTTCTGTGGGAATGGAAGGGAAGGCGATTCAGAAACTATTTCAAATGCATCATCTTCGTTCGAAGTTTCACTATTCTTTGGGCCATAGTCCGAGAGAAGTGATCGTAGGATCGTTAATCGGATTTGCGGTTGCGTTGATTGTTCATCTCTGTTTGTGAATCGGTGTGTCATCATCTATGTAACTGAAAACAACAACCTATATAAACAGACTTTTTGTCCTTCATTTGATGATTTCGATAGATGAGATGAAAGAGTTAGAATTTCTTGCCCAAGAACACGGCACGTCAATGAATCAGATGATGGAGAATGCGGGAAAGCAGGTCTTCCGCGTCGTCAGGAAAAAGATTGATCCCAAAAATAAGCATGTTGTGATCTTTGCAGGTCATGGAAACAATGGCGGCGACGGCTTTGTGGCCGCGCGCTATTTTGCAGAAGAATGCCCCGTATTGGTTTTGCTCTTTGGCGTGAAAGAAAAGATGGGCCCAGAAACGCTCAAGAATTATGCTAAGATCAACAAGCAAATTACAATCATTCATGTTGAGAAAGAAGAAGATTTGCGCACGTTTCGTTTCCAGAAAAATGCGGAGTTGATCTTAATTGATGCTCTCCTGGGCACGGGGATAAAAGGTGCCGTGCGAGAACAGGTGCGTTTGGCAATCGATTATTTTAATTCGCTGTCTGGCTATAAAGTGGCGATCGATGTCCCGACGGGTGTCCATCCTGATACGGGAGAGATTTTGGAAAAAGCATGTGATGTTGATCTCATCATCGCCCTCCACGACTTAAAGAAAGGTCTTGATTCATTTCAGGGGAAAAGTGTGGTCGTGGATATTGGGATACCCCGTTCTGTGCGAGCTATTGATTAAAATATCCATTCTCTCGGCAGAACGCGAGCGTCTCCTCAAAAGAGGCTTTCACTTCGGGAAAAGAATTCATCTTCACGCCGTGGAATTTTCGAACCATCTCTTCTGTCCACCCTTTCCAATACTCTTTGTAATCAAGGAAATGGACGAGGGCATCAAAAGCGTCGATTGCTTTGGCAAACTGTGCTTCTCGCGTTTCCTGCGCTTCGAACTCTTCAAAGAGTCGGATAAACTTATCCTTTAGAAGAACCGGGATATGCTCTTTGAGGACGTGGGCAGCAATCATCTCATCTTTCTTCTTGTTCTCACGTTCTTTGACGTGGTGGATGGGAATGTCACCGCATTCAATCTCGACAACGTCGTGGTACATCAGCAGCTCGTAGACCTTCATACGGTCAAGCTTTTCGGAAACGATCGAGAGAAAATAATCTGCAAGGATGAGCGAACTCCAGCTGTGCTCAGCAGAACTCTCTTTCCGCTGGCCGACAGGGCCGGCGCGTTCGACGTGTTTCAATTGGTAGAATTTACGGATGTTAGCGAGGTCTTTCATTTCAAAACTCTGTCAGTTTCCGGTTCGGGATGTGGTGGATGATCGTCGTGTTCCCTTCTTTCCCGGATTGTTTCTCGGTGGCGATAAACTTCGCTTCCTCCAGTTTGAGGATCCGTCGCTGAAAACTCTTGTAACTTAGCTCTCCGCCCATTTCACAGTATGCGGCAAAAATGTCTCCTATCCGCTTGCCGGTATGATCTCGGATCATCTCCAAAATGACTTGCAAGTCCTCGTCCAAGCCCTCTTTTGGCTTGATGTGAAAATCATCTACTTTCTGGATGGAAAGCGCTACGTGTTCGTCAATGATCCGCCGGGATCCTTTTTCTTCAGCGAGGTTCCCCGCTTCACGCATCAAGAAAAGGCCGATTCGAATATCATTCACTTCTGCGCACTTCTCTATGACTTCTTTAAACGCGTCTTCATCCCAGCAGCTGGGAACAAAAGCATATTCACGACGTTGTTGGAGGATCTGTCCGATCTCCTGCTCGTTATACGCACGGAAAAAGAGGAATTCAGGGCTAAGTCTACTTCTGATCCGTTCGTCAAGTTCGCTGTAGCTGTCACGGTAATTTGTAATCATAATGATTGACTTTCGATAAATATCTTCAAGAATGCTATAAAGGAAATCAGTATCTTGAGACTATAGATGGTGGTACACCAAATGATGGGACTTTTTCCTGGACAGTTAGGAGTGGTCTTTCTTCTGGAAATGACTATCAAATTATGGTTGGACATCGTACAGACGATAATGTAAGGGATTACAG
>JACQNF010000075.1 GCA_016203215.1 Candidatus Woesearchaeota archaeon | reverse complement strand
TTCCATCTGCACATTGCGCTGGCGGCGGTGGTGGAGGTGGTGGTGGGACAACTACGTTCGTCTCATCGTTATCTTGTGGTGATGCACATCCTGGATCTGCAAGATCAATAAGCCCATCGTTGTCATTATCTTTTCCATCTGCGCATTGCGCTGGCGGCGGTGGTGGCGGGACAACTTCTTTTTCTACAACTGTAATCATAACTGGTTGAGAAACAGTGTCAATCGCGTCATCAACGGTAAATGTGATTGTATGTTTACCTACCTGATCTTTTGTTGGGGTCCAGCTAAAGCCTGATTTAGTGAACATGGCTCCGACAGGAATATTCTTTAGATCATAATTCAACCCGTCTTCGATGTCTGCATCGTGCGCTTTCACGGTGAACGAAATTTTTTCTCCGACGAATACATTTTTATCCCCCATCGGTTCAAATTTTGGCTTCTGGTTTGTATCGTGAATCGTAATCTGTGCTTCTAGTGTTGATATTGTTTTTCCATCGCTTGCAACAAGAAGAAGCGTAAATGTTTTACTCGTCTGAGGATGTTGTACAAATGTAAAGAGTGGCTGGAGTTGGAGCGTAAATGTTCCATCTTTATTATCGATGACAGCAACTCCTTTTCCATTGATCGGCGCCAAGTGCTGTAGAATCTGGTCTTTAGAGAACGGCGTCAACGTGATCGTATCTCCGTCACTGTCAGTGATGCTTGCAGTGAATTCCAACATCTGGCCTTCCTTTCCCGCAGGGAGGGCATTAAGGAATATTACTGGCGCATGATTTTGTTCCGGTTCTGGCGGAGGTGCGATGGTGTTCGTTTCATCATCATCTTCGGGAGACGTGCAGCCTGGATCGTTGAGATCAACGAGCTTGTCTCCATCGTTATCGAGCGTATCGGAACACTGCGTTTTTGTTTCTTCGCCATCCGTTTTTTTCTGTTCCTTGACAGTGATCTTGACTTCTTCTTCCACAAGGGAGAGTCCATCAACAGCACGAATCTTTACCAAGTGCGTGCCAATATCGCGGTTTTCTGTTTTCCAGACGAATTTTTTACTGAGATCATTTTCCGGTGTTTTCGCCGTGATGGTGCTGTCTTCATTTACCATCGTGACTCCCGCCGGCGCATCGCTTGCAAAAGAGAAAGAGAGTTTGTCTTCAGAATCTTTATCTGCCGCATAGACCACAAAGGAAACAGTTTCTCCGGCGTACACTTCTTGATCAGGGATAGCGTGGAACTTTGGTTTTTGATTCACATCTTTCACCGTGATCTTTGCGTATTTCCATGACGAGAATGTTTTTCCGTCGTATGCTTTAAAATAGAGCGTTACTGTTTTCTCATCGTGAGGATGGGTGATAAAGTCGTAACCCGGGTTGAACGTCAGGATTCCGCTGTTTGTATTGAAATGAGCACCCGTAGGTATGATTACCGGAAAGAGTTCTGGGTTTTCGCCGACGGGGCCGGGAATGTATGGTTGGACATAGTATGTTAACGTATCTTGTTCTGCATCTGTTCCACTGACTTTAAATGTGATTGAATCTCCTTCATTGACATGGTACGGTGGCAAGGAATTAAGCTGCGGCGCCGTGTTTGGTTTTGGAGGGACTGGTTCGGGGACGACTTCTACTTCCGTGGCTTCTTTCACAGTGATGATGATGGTCTCGCTGTCTTTGGCTTCTCCATCCGTGGCCGTAAACGTGATTGAGTAATCCCCGATCTGTGCTGGTTTCCAAGTGAATGTCCCTGAAATAGAATTTAATTTCATATTTGTCTGGAACGGCGCGGCGCTGTATTCGATGAGATCACCATCGGCGTCGGTCGCGGAGATCGTGAACGCCAATATTTGTCCGATTTCAATTACTTTATTACCGATCGGATGTAAGACTGGAACATGATTTCGCGGCTCGATTACGGGAAGAATAGGTTCTTTTTCCTTTACGGCCAGGCTCAAGGTCTCTGTGTCAGTGCTGTTATTGCTGGAAACAGATACCTTCACGATGTAGTCCCCTGATAGCGCAGCGGTATTGATGGATACGGTTTTTGTGTACGAATCTTGTGTAAGATTATCTACTTTCAGTATCGTATTTATCGTTTGAGTCCCTTTCAGCAGCTGGACATGGACATTGAAGCTCGGTGCGAGATTATCGGCCGTGATCATCACCTGAGGGACATCCCCTTGTGTGACTGAAAGTGTTTGAGCATTTGCGCCGATCCAATAGGCATACACTGAAACATTCCCGGCTGTCGTGAAAGGGATTGTCGAAAGGCAAAGCATGAGCGTTAGTACAATTCCTATTAATCTGTGGGTGGTCATGGTTGATGTGTTCGTTGTGTTTGTTTTGAGTGAGTGATTATGTCTTTTTGAGATCAATCTCTTCTCTAATATTGATACCCGAGCGTCACTTTTCCGCCGACGTACGTTGACTGATCCATCGCAGGGATGAACAAGAGATTTCCTGAAACGCCGATCGTGAGAGCAGGTAATTGAGATGTCTGACTGGTTTGTTGAAACGGAATTCGAACTCCTAATCCCGTGGCGATATTTGCACCAAAGAGTGTCTTAAACTCTCTCTCTTGCGGCTCAGAAATTGTTTTCGGGCCAAGTAAGATAGATCCGTCAGGAAGCGTGAGATACGTTGTCCGTTCAGCATTTCCTGATTCGGTAATCCACAAAGCGTAGAGCGTTGATAACGCTTCCCCATACAGTTGGGCGGTAGGACCATCAATCATCGGTACACGTGCGCCAATAATTCCGCCGATGCCGCCAAGAAGCGGTCTTTGGACTTTCCGTCGCGTGTCTGTCCAGCGCTTACTATTCCCATCGGGAAGTAATTCTTGTCCTGTTGAGGTTGAGACGAGAATATTCTCATTATCTAGAAGGAGCATTCCTTCTACACCAAGGCGCAGATAATCACCTAATCTTTGTTGATATGCTACACTTACGAGAGGAGCAGATTCGTTCCCTGAAATTGGTTTGGTTGGGGCAACGACGCCGGTGGAAATGGAGAGTTCTTGTTCTGGTTTTTGTACGATTGTTCGTGACGTGTGTTGTTTTGCCAGTTCAGCGATTCTCCAGCTTAGTTCTCGTTCTGTAATTTCTTGTTCTAACTGAAGATCTTTGATCAGGCGGCTAGCTTCTCCAAGTACTTTCACTAGTGCAGGGTCCGCTCTGTACGTCGGTACGTTAATATGTTCTGCAACATACTTTGTAATTTTCTCTGCATCAATGGCGTAACAATGATAGTTTTTACCCCAAGGACAGAGATTATCTGGCCCTTCTTGGACCATCAGACCACCAATATTTTCAAGTCGTTGGGCATCGTCGGTGTGGAGACAGATTCCTACGCTGGATTCTTCGTCATTTTCAAAATAATCAGAACATTTAGTGCGAGAGATGCGTGGTTTTGCAAAACCGCTTGGACACTCGGGTGCGGGCGGGCATGGTGCATATCCTCTGCAGATATCAGAGAGTTCCCGTGGTGAGACGCAGATTTCAGTTCCTGCTCTTGGTTGCGGCGGTGCAGCTCTTGCTGGGCTTAAGGAAAATGTCAGCGCAGCAAGTCCGGATACGATATAGTTTTTGAGATTCATGGCAGAGTCGTTGTTACTATTTGTCCTACTCTTAAGTAGTCACTATCCTCCAAAAAGGAGGGGTTTCTATTTAAACCTTTTGAGAAATTTGTTAACTTCCGGTAGTAAAAATGCGTTCTCCACTGGCGTACTCACAGGGGGGGTGTTCCTTGACAGAATGTGATCCTATACTAATTTCCAAAGGGAATACAGCACGCCTAATCCGAACATCAACAGAAAAAGGATAGTTAAGAGTTTCTTCTTTCCGAGTGCGTATTCCGGCTTGCGCTCACCTAGTCGTTGCGCCTTCCAGAACATCAACACGACGAGTATGCCTTCTAATCCTCCAGAAACTGCGCCGGTGAACCCAAGGACGGTGAGAAACGTTGTAAGGCCAAAAACCGTGATGAGGAGGGGTACAATCAATGTCAGGAAGAGACTTGGTATTTTAGGCAGACGATAATCATAGTGATACACTTCTTTGAGTGCAGTAGCATTTGTTAGGAAAGAAGTAAACATCGCTAAGATCGCAAGAAGATTTGCTAAAATCCCTAGGAAAGGATGTGAATACATGCTCAGTGCCACCGTTGCAATCCGTTCATTTGGTTGTAACAACTCAAAGTTATCAAGTCCTACAACGCCAATGACCACAAATGCGAAGAGGGCGTATAATATAATCGGAATGACGGAACTGATAATAATCACTTTTTTCATCTTTCGTGCTTCCGGGCCGAGAACTTCTCGTGCCTCAGGAATGCCGGCGAAACCCATGTATGCGAAGATCAATATTCCGTACGGGAGGAAGGAATAACGGATGTCCCACGGGCTGAGTGAACTGTACTCTAATCTGTTCACGGACATGACGCCAATGATTATCACTACGAGAATCAGCAGGGGGATGAGAAAGAATTCTGCTTTACCCATCGCTCGGATACCGCCGCTGACGATCACTGTGCACACGAGGAAGAAGAAAAGGGCGTACATTAAAGGGGAGCCCCATTGAAAGATTGCGTATGCCGCTTCTCCCACGCCGATGAGGTATGCCGTAAGCGCACCATAGATAGCGATAGGCATGGCGATGCTTGCCAGAATTTTACCTTTTTTACCAAGATATTTCTCTGCATATCCCGGAAGCTGATGTGGTTTTTTGGTTCGAAGAACAACTTCCCCATAGAAGAGATTGAGATAGATGTATGCAACACCCAAAATGATAATGATCCCTAAACCATAGAGGTAGCCGGCTTTGGCAATCACGTAAGGGATGCCAAGAATCCCTGCGCCAATGATAATTCCCAACAAGGTGGCGATAGAAATAAAGAACCGATTCTTGTCGAAAAACGAAGGCACCTCTTTATGATTCATCGATTTGAAGAGGAGGTTGGTGTTTATATAATCTACTTTTTCAAGATTTTCCCTTCACGACCTTCCGTAACACACTGATCGCGACGGCGAGGTCATCTTCTGAAAATGTCTCCTTCTTGTATTCATCTAACTCCATGGCAAAGCCAACATATTGAAGGTCCTTGTCATTGAGTGCAATCAGTTTGGAGTCCAATTTCTCATTTTTTAGAAAGAAAGTAGCAATCGCTTTTCCTAATTTTTTCCGTGTCGCTTCATCTGCTGCTTGGAACTCTGTCAAGAACTTTAACATCTGCCGAGCGAACTCTTTTTTATCCATCTTAAAGTAAAAGAATAAATGAAGATTTAAACATTTCGAAACAGCAGGTGCATTATGTTTGCCACGACGATTCTGCAGCGGGTGGATGGCTTCGTCAAGAGTTTCTATGGAGTTGACACAGCGTGACGTTCATGAGATTGTAAATCTAATCACATCGTGCTTCTAAAATATTTTCGTACTTCGAGAGAAACGGAATTCTCCATCCGTATGCCTTGACGTCGCAGACAGAACCAGTTTTCTCTGCTTTCTTTACAATCGCTTGGAGTGACGAGGAATCAAATTTCCATTCTAGAAAGCTGTCCGTATTTTCAAACACTCTTTCTTCTCCGGAGCGGGCATCCGCGGTGAAGACAATGTATTTGCTTGTACTCTTCCCTTCCCGATCGTGTCCGACATTTCGTTCTGTCCCGGTGATCGTCACTTCGTACTCACTTCGACTACAGTGTGGAGCGATGCTTCCAAACGTGGCAATGCCAAGTCCAACCGCTGCTGCCGCTAAAAACGTATAACTGGATCTCATTCTTATTCCTCCTCTCTCTTATGATTAAAAGTGGGGATGCCGCGACTTTCTCATCGATATCACGAATGTAACATCAATATTTGAACGCGGATCTAAGGCTGACTTCAGGGAAAGTTTTGTCATTGCGGATGCTCAACTCTCCAATACTGGAGGCCCCAATTCTGCCAGGTTATACTACATCCCCATCTGAAACGGCAAAACGAGAACAGTTTTATTAAGGTTTTTGTTTACGGGACGTTGCTTTTGGCTCTTCCGGGATGATAATCCACGCGATGATATACGCTAAAATTCCCAAACCCATGGAAAACAACGCCACAAGAACCCAGATTAAGCGAATGAGGACGGGGTCTATTTCGAAGTAATTTGCCATCCCAGCACAGACACCGCCAAGAATTTTATCTGTTCTGCTTCGATACAGTCGCTTGATTATTTTCGTCATAGGTGCTCATAAATCTCTTTCATTTAAAAATTGTTCCGTCACATTTTTATTATAATGTCCTTTTCAGATACCTAATGGCTACAATTGAAGTATACTCTACACCTGAAGAAGCGAAACGACAGCTGGAAAGATACGAGAATGATAACCGAAATGCACACGATGCACTTGTCTCCAACGCTGGCGCACAATTCCACCAATTATTGGAAAAGCAAACCTATTTCCTGGTCATGGAACTCGGTGCACAGGAATATCGTGGTTCAATAGATTTTTATTTTGAATCCATCGCTTTTCCATTTTATGGGATTACTGATTTCTGTGACGATATTCCCTCTTTAGTTCGAGAGATCAAGGATGCAGCAGAATGTCAGACTCCCAAGAATATTGAGGTGATCTTGTACAC
>JACQNF010000078.1 GCA_016203215.1 Candidatus Woesearchaeota archaeon | reverse complement strand
TTCTTTTTCACTAAATTGGATGTCTCGAACAGTTTTTTTGTTATAATTTAGTACCCGAAGCAGTTCTCGCCGCAACCATTTTGCAGCCAAACGAGGATTGATTTGGTGAGCGACGCGTTCAAATAGTTCTGCTAGTTCTAATTCCATAGCCATGACTTCTGCATCTGTTGGTTCTACGTTGAGCGTGTGAACGTATCGTTCTACTTTTTGGTGAGCAAGTTCGGGGATTTCTCTCTCGAGCAGGGCTACCATTTCCTGCGACACAGAGATGAGTGAGAGATCCGGCTCGGTGATATAGCCGTAATCTGCTTCAGTCTCTTTACTTCGTTGTGAATTTGTGGTTCTACTTCCTTCATTCCACCCTCTTGTTTCCCGCTTGATCGCTAATCCGCGGCGGACAAGTGCTCGCTGCCGGGTGATTTCGTAGAGTAATGCATTTTCGAGCTCTTTAAAGCCGCTAATGTTCTTGATTTCAACTCTCGTATAGCCGCTCTCTTTGATAGAAATGTTCGCATCCGCTTTGAGGATGCACTGGTCGACGTTAAATACATCGAGATAGGTTAGGATACTCGCCAATCTGTTGAGGAATTCACGCGCTTCTGCCGGCGTCGTCATTTCTGGTTTTGTTACAATCTCGACGAGCGGATTTCCTGCTCGATTATAATCAAGGTATGAAAACGGCGAGGCGGCCATTCCCTGCGGGTAGGTAGTTGAAGCAGGATCTTCTTCAAGATGCAGGCGTTCGAGATGAATGACTTTTCCTGAACGAATCTTTATGTTTCCTCCCCGACCAAGTGGTTCTTCAAATTGGGTAATCTGAAAGTTTTTGCTCATGTCTGGATAGAAGTATGCTTTTCGTGAAAACACCAGTTCGTCCGTAATCGTGCAACCTAGTGCTCTCGCAATTTTAATTGCAAAATCAACTGCTTTTCGGTTGAGGACGGGACGTGAACCGGGGTGTCCAAGGCAGGTTGGACACGTTCTCGTATTGGGAACATCACTCCCCACTCTTGCACAGCCGCAGAAAAGTTTTGTCTTTGTTTTCAATTCGACGTGAATCTCCAAGCCGACAACAACATCTGACGTAAATGCTGTCTGGCTTTCCGTAAACGTTCTCTTCTCGTTTGGGGTGGCGTCTATTTTCATTTTCGTTGATTTTCTTTCTTTGTCATCTGTTCGATCTCTGTCAAGAACTGGATGAGCTTTTCTTCTTCAAGGTGATTTGTCATTGCCATCATCCCGATAGGCAAGCCGTTCGCGGAACCGATGGGAATGCTCGCATGGGGGATGCCTGCAAGATTTGGACCGACTGTCAGCGTATCTATCAAATAGTGCTGCATGGGTGTCAATTTTGAAATTTCTGCAAATGTCGGTGCAACGAGGGGCATTGTAGGAGAGATCAGCACATCATACTTTTCAAAGAGGTTTTTGTACTCTTCGATGATTTTTGTTCTTACTTTTGCCGCTTTCAGATAGTATGCCTCTCGATACCCGGCGCGACGTACAAACGAACCTAAGATAATCCGACGTTTACTCTCTTCTTCAAGATACTCGCTGCGTATTTCTGTGAAGTACTCAGAGAAAGATTTTCCTTTCACTGAACTTTCTGGTCCATAGCGCAGACCGCAAAACCGCGCGAGGTTTGTCGATGCTTCTGCTGTTGAAAGAATGTAGTACGTGGGGATTCCATACCGAGATGTAAACGGAAGGGCTGTTTCTTCAATATGTATTCCTTTTTCTTGTAAGGTTTCAACAATTGTCTTGAATTGTTTTTGAACCTCTGGAGAGACCATTTCATGGAAGCTGTCTTTGATGATTCCGATTTTTTGGACGTTGTGGCGCGTTGGTTGTAGTTTCTGTCTTTGCTGTTCTTCTGGGAGAGATGTGCCGTCGTGCTTATCAAATCCAGACATCGTTCTAAGCACGGGTAATATATCGGCAACTTCTCGGCTCATTACTCCAATCTTATCGAGAGAATCAGCATATGAGATCAGTCCGTATCGACTGATATATCCATACGTTGGACAGAATCCGATCACGCCGCAGAATGCTGCTGGTGCTTCAATGCTCCCACCCGTACTTTCCGCGATTGCAACGTGAACAAACTCGGCAACTGCCGTTATTCCTCCTGCGCCTCCACTGCTCCCTCCTGTTGTTCGTGTTGAGTCGTGCGGGTTCAGAGAAATTTGAGAGTCTTTTCCCACGTTCGTGTTAAAACTACCAAAACCAAATGAATCTTGGTTTGTTTTGCCGATGACGATGGCATCTTCGTGTTCGAGACGTTGGATTGCCGTAGCGGTAAATACGGGCGTGTACCCCTGTAAAATGCGTGCACCTGCCGTACTTTCAACTCCTTCCACACATATATTGTCCTTGACGCTGATAAGAAGACCCGCTAGATTTCCGGCTTTTCCTTGTTTTATCTTTTGTTGAACTTGTTCTGCCTGGCGGAGAGCGTGTTCTCTACAGATCGTGGTGAAGTAATGATAGCGGTGGTTATAGTCTTCTGCTTTTTGGAGCGCCGTTTCGACATAGTGCACAAGATCAATTCTTCCGCTCTTGACATCCTGAAGATGTTTCTGAAGGGGTGTGGTCATGGTAAGTCTGTTGTCTCTAGAGAAATGTTCCATAGTTACTCAATTGTTTTTGGACCGATGAAAAAGCCGTTCTCGTGTTGTTTTGTGAATGAAAGAGTTTGTTCTTGGGAGAGCGACGGTATAATTGTATCGTCGCGGAGAACGTTTCGATGCTGGATCGGTTGAAATGAGGGTGCAACCCCGACGAGGTCGGCTTCATCAAGAATCGAAAATGCAGAGAGAATTTCTTGCAAATCTTTGGTAAATTTGATGACCTCGCTCTCAGTCAACTGTAGCTGTGATGCTCTGCCTATCTCTTTTGTTACTTCTTC